>CAJUHQ010000010.1:0-6425 GCA_910586095.1 uncultured Lachnospiraceae bacterium
GTTCTTAGAAATTATTTGCAGTCTGTGTAACAAATGTTTGACAAACCTACAATTTCAATAAAAATGCTTGACTCGCAAAGATACATAAGTTTCTTTTTTAGATATAGAAGCATCCTTACTCTTTCTCCTTGCGCAGCCTGCGCTGCTTTAGTAGTTTATTTCCTTGTACAGATCTACACATAATAAAAGGACGTCATAAAACGCCCTTTCATTATTCATATAATTTTCTAATTTCTGTAAGGTATGACTATGCTTCTTTTTCTGGACTATTTAGAATCTATAACATTTTTGTCTAAACTCCTCTGCCTATTATGATTGTTACTCCTTCCAATACTGTAATCTGTCCAAATAATATGACGGCATATACTCATCATTAAAATATTCAATAGGATTAGAAATACCCATTTCACGCAACTGTTGTTCTATTTCTTTATAATAAATATTGCAGATAAAAACAGCGCAGTTTGGAGAAAGTTCTTTCAGAGCCTGCGGTGATTTTATTTCCAATCCCTCAAACCATTCTCCCCATCGTTTCTTGTTATTATCACATGTAAACAATGGTGGAAATTCATCGCCATAACATTTCATATAATTGCGACACATATTCCCTGCACCAAAAAGGACGCGATTACTATATTTTTTTAAAATATTCTTCATAGAGATCTGCCATACAAAATAATCTGCAACTTTTTTTGCCAGTAATAAGAGCTGCGGACGAAGAAGTGGTGAAAACGCTGATGTAGTACTCCTATAATCCATAATCAATGAACCGTCAAATCCGATTTCTCGCAGACCACGGATGAATCCTAGCCAATCTGTTGAAGACTGACCATGATTTACACAAGTAAATGGCAACATGGATGTCTCATAATGACCATCACAATCACGAAGGAGTACAGCCTTAATACGATTTCCAAGAGTAACAGCAAATTCATGCATATTTTGCCCACAAAGATTACAGGAACCAACATCCATACAAAAGCCAAATCGCTCCTCACCTGCTATTTCATTCAATCTGTCAATCCATATAGCTGCCTCTTCTGCATCTGTACAAATTCCCCTGACCAAATGCCCACTTCTGTCATAACATTGATTTTTAAGAAGAATGATAACCTTATTTTTTCTAGCTTCATCTGCAAGCCCTATGTAAAAATTTCGATTAACTTCCCATTCATTTCCTCGTATATTCTCTGTAAAAATCGGTTGTACAATCAAGTAGTTGCAGGCTGCCTGCCCGCAAAGCTGTATGCTTTTTTTAGACAGACAAGCCAGCAATTGGCTTAAATCTTCTTGTTTTGTACTTCTCATAAGGTATGGTGCATGAACTACTTGTATCTGAACATTCTCTTTTTGACATTGTTTCAAAAATGATTGTAAATATTCCAACTCTTCCGTAGAACAACATAATGATAAATCAGCCAAAATACCTTCGAATCCAACACGCGCTATACTTAAAATTTCATTTTTAAAACAATTACTATCCATAATTCCTGATACCGTATTAATGATATTCATTTTCTGCCTTTCTCTTTATGCATTTTGTTGATAATAAGTTATCTCAAACTGCCAATTCTTAAAAAATATACGATTCATCCTTTCTGTTCCAACCGTTTCTCAATAATCGCTTTCAATTTTGTAGAACTTGTAGACTGTGTATATGGGAAAAATATTAAATCTGCTCCTTGCTTTCTCAAAAACTCTTTGTTAGCAAGCCACGTTGCACTGTTCGCATAATCACTACCAGAGAACTGAACATCAAACTGATATCTGCGGTATGCTTCTTCTGTATTGCTCTTCTCTGGTGGAATCCTCACAGCTTCATCCACATACTGACACGAACGCACCATCTCAATACGTTCTTCAAAGGGAATAAAGGGCATTGTTCTTTTATCATTTTGTACTCCCTCATCTGTAACTACTCCCACTATAAGATAATCGCACTGTTCTTTGGCACGTTTAAACATATTTAAGTGTCCAATATGAAATAAATCAAACACTCCTGCTATATATCCTACATGATATTTTTTATGTATATCTGCATTTTTATCTACTGATGTTGGCACCACATTTATCTTTCTCGGATAGGTTAAACTACTGTCATATATACTAAAATCCATAATTCCCATAGCTTGCAATTGTTTCATTACTGCCAAATAATTCTTAATACAAATTATAACCTTAAATGTACCTTTCTCAAGCATTTCCAATATATATGGTGGATAAATCTCCACTCCATTTATCTTTGTACCCCATTTAGCAGAGTTATTATCTACAATCCCTGTAACCTTATAATCGCTACTAAACTGTGAAAGAAACTGTTTCGTAAAATTTCCAGATCCAAATAGATATAACTTACGGTGATCTGCACCTTTAAAAATGTCCCGAAATATTCGCTCATACTCTTTTGCAGAATAATTCATACGTTGACGATTTGCATTTAAAACACTGACATCTTGTCTTACTTTTTGATAATAAAAACTAAGTATATTATCATTTCTGAAATTATTTAAAAATTTTGAGATAAATTTATAATATAACTCACTACATTCATTCAATCCATATCGTTCTTTTACTTCTTCTATAGGTAAAGTATTATTCAATTGAATATTATTGAGATACAAAAGATCTATTGTTCTTAACAGAATCACCTTTGCAGGAAGGTTTTCTATATACAGTTCCTGATCGTAAAATACAAATTTATCATTTGACCAAAAACAGTTTAATGGCACCATATCAATATATCCTCTTTTTAAAATAATTCCTATGCACTCCCTGTCCCTTTGTGTGCCATATGCCATTTTTTTCCAACGTTTCTTTGCAGGATCGTCCTCCTTTCTTTGTTCCCAATAAGGTTCATATTTTTCCCAATCAATTTCAGAATATGGAACATGCTCTGACGATGAAAGTATGATCTGCCATAGTTCATCTAAACGTTTAAAAAACACTTCGCTATCCTTTATTATCAAATTGCGAAGATATTCTAAAGCAGAAATATCATGCACATAAGGCATGATATAACTATCATTTTCTAACACGGCATCCACCATAGATACATTATGTTCTGATAAATATAATTGATGTTCTATCAACTTTGCTGCTTTAGCCTTTCCATCTTCATACACTGCCTTTTTCTCAACTTTTTCATCCCTGCGAATAATTGTAAACATGGCATTGTTTTTTCCTCTTTCCATTGATACGGTGATCTGATATGCATTTGCATATATCCCATTAAGAGGACACTCTATCAAAAAACCATTCGCCATAATATGAAACAAACCATTTTGTATCAAAGTGTCATACAATCTATCTTCCTCCAAAAATACAGTATCTGGGGAATGATATTGTGGAAATATTCTAATATCCAACTTCTCCTTTGGTGTATAATCCTCAGCAAACAAAATCTGTGGTCTTTGCAATAAGGGAAATACCGAATAAAATCTATGATTCATAAATCCTGCATGTTCTAGCATTTCAATCAACTCTGATTTTGCATAACTGTGTCCTTCTAGATCATCGTATTCAGAACCATTGGCACGTACATAATTCTCTATACTATCAAAATTTCGTTCGGTATAGCGATCTCGATCTCCGCAGAAATAACGAATACCAAGACGATTATCTGTGCCTAGTAATAATACTCCATTATTATTTAATCTATTATAAATTTTCCTAAGTACATTACAAGCACTTGACATACTGCCTGCTCGTTCTATTGCAGATAATATAATAGCATAATCATATTTTATACTTTCACTTATATGCAACAAATCATCGACAGTATAACAATCCGTTCGTATCCTTTGCTCTGCTAATATTTCAAGAAAAGCGTTGTCCTCCTCCTGATTTGCTGTTATATAGAGAACATTGCAATCTTTAATAAATGGATACCACTTTATTAATCCCTTTGGCATTTCGTGTATTAGCTCTTCCGCCGTCATCTAGAATCCCCTCCTCCATCAACCTTACAAACATACCCTCTCCACGATGTTCCTCTCAGAATTTAATAATTCAAGCTATAGTAATTTCTTTAAACTTCCATTTTTTACCCACAAACAGGCTTTCTCATAATCCTCATTTGTGTCAAATTCTATCCATCCATTCGTAAATTCCACTGCCTTTACTTGTTTTCCACTTTCAATTAATGCATTCAATAAATCGGTCATGTATGCTTTCCTAATGGTTTTGCCCGATTGCTGCCACGGCTTTTCCATATATTCCTCATAACTATTATCCCACAACATCGTAATTGAATCTAAACCTCTTTTTGAAAACTTTAATAAGCCAATATACCTTGCGTCAATTTCCTCTAACAGCGGATTTTCAAGTCCTAAAGAAATAATATTCTTATTTCTGTCAATCTTAAGACTTTCTGTATCAAAATCTATCCTTCCATATCTCATTATCCAGTATTTTTTCCATTCTTTATCCACCGCCACTGCAAAATCATCCTTAGAAGAAATCATTGTTTGTAGCATATTTTTTGTGAATAATATATCTGAATAACTTACTATCACATCACCATCAAATTCTGTTCTTGCTGTCATAAATGATTCAACCATGTTCGTTTTGTCATATGCTTTATTTATATAATATTGAATACCTTCATACTGAATTTTATCAGCTGCAAACCCACGAACTACTATAATATCTTCTACTCCACATTCACGATACAATTCGATTTGTCTTTCTATTATAGTCTTACCTTCAAATACCAACATACCCTTAGGTAAATTTTCTGTATACTTCTTTAATCTTGTTCCCTGACCAGCAGCTAAAATAATTGCTTTCATTAATAATGCCTTCTTTCCCTTTTATGAAAATATTTGTTTTATATAATTTATATCCTCTATTGCATACAAATTCTCACGTTCTGGATGCCACATCGTCGCATAAATTTTTCTATTTTTATGCCGAAAAGCCTCTATTATACCATCATTTGATCGTGCCTCTACCAAAAATGGATCTTTAATCTGTTTTACCGCCATATTGTGAAAACTATTTACCTCTCTTCCTTCCCACAATGTACTTTGAACAAGTATATGTCTTGTAGCGACATGTCCGCTTATATTTACCAGTTCCATGCCAAAATAATTTGCTATACTCTGCATACCTCTGCAGAAGCCATATATTGGTATGTTCATTTCAATTCCATATTGAAGCAAAAAAGTCTCTGTTTCATCCCGCTCTAATGCATCTCCACCATATGCCGCCAAATCATTTCCACCTGTTAAAACAATTCCTTCTGGCTTAATATTTTCTACAAACACTTGCACTCTTGATGGAATATTATTGATTGCTATTGGCATATATCCACATTCCCAAATTAGTTCTGCAATCTTCTGATCGGCACAATCTCTGCGCTCACCATAGCTTTTTACTGTTTCAACTCTTTGCGTATAAATTATTCTCTTCATTTTTATTTTAAATACTTTATATCCTTCCATTCACCTTGTTCAACACCTTGAATACATAAACTTTTATCTATACATTCACTGTATATCTCAATAAATTTATCTAACATTTTTGTATTTTCAGAAATGATAACCGATACCCTTACTGTCTCTTTTCCATCTTTCTCCCTTTGCATATTAGCAGTGCAATATTTTGCTTTATATCCTTTTTTACTAAGCAGGCTAACAAGTTCAGGTAATGAAATTATATAAACAGTCTTCCCTGTACCATATACAGACATCATTGTATCACCCAATGAAAGGCTAAGCCGATTATAAACTGAAATATCTGATTTCTCAGCTATTTTAACCAAATCCTTCGCCTCACGTATCGCATATCTTATGCTTACGCTTAACCCATAAAATAGCGCCAGTCTATCCGATATCCGATTACATATATCATCAACCACCGCATCCAATGTATATTCTGTAGAAAAATCCATTCTAAAATCAGGATGAAACGCTTTCGCGCCATCATTCATCATTTCTGATATATCACTTCCAATATAATGAAACTTTCTTATTTTTTCTATATTTGTACCATTCTGAAATGTATAATCACATGCTATTGCTTCCTCTATCCAACCCCAAAGAGAACTCCCACTCTCACATACCAACCCTTTTTCTTTTATTACAAGCATACCTGCATACTTTAAAATATAATCCATAAGCTTATTATGTGCCGAGATGGTCACATATTTATAGAATTCATCAACATTGTAATACCCCCCCAATGCATACTTTCTAAATAGAAGTAAATCTCTTGCATATCTGGCAAACATATATAAATCGTATGCCTCTTGATCCTGCCAATACCCCCATATGTCCTTTTTGCTCTTAATTAAATTAATTGATCCAAATTCTAGGTAGCTTATTGCCTCTGGATTTTCACACCCATAATACTTTTCATTATTCATTGTCTATCTCCTCCTAAAAATTATTATTCAACCCTATCAAAGCTATATGTTTTAGAAC
>CAJUHQ010000010.1:6435-23408 GCA_910586095.1 uncultured Lachnospiraceae bacterium
TTTTAGAACTGGATGAATAATAAAATATGTTTCTGCCTTACTTGTTTCCTGCTCATATTCATCAAATTTTCCGCTCTTTTCGTATTGTTTTAGTACTTTTACCAAAACTTTTGAACGCACATAGGGCTCATATAAAAAATCAATATTCACATCTTCATCTGGAATGTCAAAATCATCACTGGATATAATATTTCCTTTGTCAATCTCTACATTCATAAAAATTGCTGTAGCGCTTATTTTTTTCTCATTTAAGATACTATAATATGCTGTAGTACTCCCCCTATACGCTGGAAGTCTGCCTGCATGTACATGTATCCATTGTTTGTCTATTTCAAATAAGTGCTTCTTTAAAATACATCCCCCATATCCCGAATAAATAATATATTTTTGTGGTATCTGCCTAATCCGCCTTAATACCACTTCTGAATTTATATCTCTTGTTCCCAAAATTTCAAATGGAATATTCAGTGCATTCAGTGCATCTCCTATTGTTGCGTCTAAATCTGCATAACAATACCTTTTTTTTACCACATCTATGTGAAATTTATTATATAATTCCGCCTTATCTTCTGATAACACAAAGCAAAATTGAGGTGCTATTCCTTCATTCTGTAATGCCTGTAAATAGATCAAGCTCCTAATTGATATTGCCAAAACACATGCTACATTTTCCAACACTTATATATCCTCCACATCAATACTATTTTTCCTAAGTAAGCAATCTATATATTCTAATTCATCGGTCATCAATTTCTCCGCAATTTGAACTAATTCTCCATCCATAGCTTTTCTAACTGAAATAAGAGTATCTGTTATTTTGAGCATACAATTCAGATATTTCAAATTATCGCTTCCTCTATATAGTTCAGATACGATCATTCCTAAAAGGATATATGAAGCATACTCATCATATCCACTTTCTAAGACGGCTCTTCCATCTGTTTCATATTTTCTGTACAATCTTTTCTTTACTTCAAACTTTTTTACATAAGGATCTACATGATCTTTTATATCACCTATATCTACATTTTTGATTTTTTCCCACAAATCAAACAATTTAGCAGATACATCCGATTGTATATAGTTCTCTATCTTATTTTCCATATCACATCTACTAAGTTCCTTCGATGTGATATTTTCCAATCGACTTTGCCAATACGCTTTTAAAAAATCCAATCCAAAATATTCACTATACATATATGTTTGTATATTCTCTAAATTATTATCTGTCACATATTTATACTGCATATCCATTCTCCATTAAATATTTGAGTATTTTTTCTGTAGCAAATTCTATACTTTCATTTTCTGTATCTATAGTTAATTCTGAAAAATCTGGGACTTCAAATATATCGTTCACACCATTCAAATTATGCATCTGTCCTTCTTGTTCTAATTGATAATAACCTTTTACATCCCTTTGTCTGCAAACCTGTTCAGAACATTGTACATATACTTCTATATAGGAAGATCCGAAGTATTCTCGCATTATTGTACGCATTTCCTGAAATGGAGCCACAATCGCAATAATTGTGTTGATATCATTACAATTCAGATAATGTGCTACCATCCTGTTAATCCGATTCATCTTTATACGTTCTTCCCTTGTATGTCCAAACAAATCACCAATCTCTTTTCGTGTATCATCTCCATCTAGTATCTGAACTTTAATCCCTTTTTCCTTCAATTTTTCCTTCACAGAATTTGCGAGTGTGCTCTTACCACTTCCACTTATTCCAGTGAAACATATATTAAATAATTTCATATTAATCTCCCATGCCGCTTTTAGCGACTCAAATTAGAAATGAAAAACCATTGCTTTTGCGCTTTTCGGTGTAAGACTTAGAGTTTCTCTACGAAACAGCCTTTGCTGTGGCAGTTAGAAACTCTTCTCACACTAACTTTAACTTATTATTTTTACACATTTATTTGCACAATCTAGCAACAATTTTCCTGCCTGACACCAATTACTATATTTTTTTTCACCAGCCCCTATCACTGCTGGTATTCCCAGTTCAGAACATCTAATTGCCATATGTGAATTAGCTCCTCCAAACTGTGTCACAAGCCCTGCAATATTTTTAGTAAACAAAAAATCCCATCCAGGATCAGCCGATTTAATAAAAACAATTTTGCCATCTAAATCCACATTATGTATCTCATCTTCTGTCACCACTACTCCAATTGTTTCACACATGGTAATATAGTTTGGTTCTTCATCTAACACAATATATTGGTATACATCATTTGGAGAAATAATAATATTAGGCAATTTTATGATCTGTGCCATTTCATATTGCACTTTATTTTCTCTGATATTTTCTTTAAATATATCTGCAATATTTCCACTATATAAATCTACATATAGTTGCTTTACAATTCCTATATCCAAATGAGCCAATTCTTCTTTTGGAATATTTAGTCTTTTTCCAAGCTTTTCAATCAATACTAAAATTTCACTTACTGTATTCGTAAATACAAATTTAAGATATTCTCTACCTTCTATTGCTTCTTTGATAAAAATCAATAATTCATCTGCTGTTATGTCTATACCATTCTGTTCTAATTCTTCGTTAATTTCTCGCTTCTGTTTTTCTGTGAACTCAAATTTCTTAACTTCTGTCCTTGTATTTTCTGCACTAATATCACCAAAGTAGTCTTCAAAAGCCTCATCATATCTAAACGACTCAATGTCATATGTACCTGGTCTGATATAACCATACTTATTTAAAAACTCCTCTTTATCTATCTCTCCTTTTGCAAGTTTTTGCCTGTCACTGCTTATTTGCTTGCTTATTGTATTTAAACTGCACATAAAATCATCATATTCCTGTTGCGTAACAATATGTTTTTTGACAAATGACCTCAGAAATTGTACTGCAATAAAAGCAGCTCTAGCTACTCCAGCAAAGGGAAGTGTACCATAATTTTTACATTCCTCAATTAACCAATAAATTTTATCTACAAGTGAGATCTCACTGTCTATTATTTTTTTATGATTAGCTTTCAAATTCTCAATTTTGTTTATATCATTTTTATACAGCCCATCTACTGGATTAATCACTTTATTTGTTAAGTCTAACAACGAATACTCTATTCTTTTTATCTCATTTTCGTTAAAACCCTTTTTTAGCAACCGCTTTAACTCATCAGGTAATCCTAAATAATAACAGGAAAACACAATTTCAAACTCTACTTTATCATGAAATGCTGGTTTTTTCCTAAGTTCCTCTAAATAATAATTAACTAGTTTCTCTGAGATTTTACTATTAAGCTGTAAAGGAATAAAAGAATTAAATGTTATTCTGGTATCAATATAGGGTATTCCACAAAATAGAACCATAAGCGGATGTTGTGTCAAATCCCTATACCCATAATCTTCTCTTTGCTTTGCCCATATATTATCTGTAACCAGCTCTTTATATAAAGAAATTGCCAATTTTTTAGGCCTTATTCCAAGTATTTCAGCCGGATTCCAATCAGGCATCACTCCAAAATAAGTCGTCCTTCCAAGTAGAAATGGATGCGGGCGCATAAGTTTTTCTACTTTTCTCTTAATACGATTTAATGATGCATCTAAATCGTATTTAGGTATCTTCCTGATATTTGCAATAGGTCTTGCTTGAAATATATAGACTTTATGCTCTTTTGTAATTGCAAATTCAATATCCAGACGATCTGTTTTTAAAAAATATTCTATCTGTTTTACATTATCAACGAGCGCTTTCATATCTGGATCATTTATATTTTTGTTTTTTCGATATATAACAACAATTTTATCATCATTTACGCTTCCTGATGTTATCGCTGCACTATCATTCCCTTCGACAAAATCAATACAATAATATGGTGCAAGTGAGTACAAATCTCTTGTGAATACCACTCCTGATTTTATAATATCCTGTAACATTGGCTGTATTAAAACTTCTTCTTCTATTACCGAATCATATGAATTAAATACTTTATCTACTGCTAATTCTATAGAATCGTATGTATTTTCAACATTTAAAATAGTGACATATTTTCCTGCATTCGATTCATTCCTAGTATCTTCATTACTATAAGATGAACGCACAGCCAAACTACAGCCTTTAAATTTATCCATTACTCTATCTATTAATTTTTCCCGATTACTGCTATAATCCTGCTCCCTTATCACAAAATATGGAAGTATATTCAACTTTTTACAGTTCTCATATAATTCTGATATTACTTGCGCTTTTGTCATATAAATCCCCCATTCTTGCCAAAGTTTGCGAATTAAATGCAAACGCAGTTCGCTATGAATAAGCACAAATTTGCTGTGTGAAAAACGCCTACTTTTGCAGCTTCTCCAATTAGGATGAGTGAAATTTTATATTTCAATCATCCCAAAATTGTACTGTATTGCACAGTATACGCTTTGTCTCAACTCCCATCTTTTCCAATTCATATTGAATAAGTTTGTAATATCTACTTGATGTTATAAGTATTTTATATTCTGTATAACACTCCAAAAGTTCTTGAGGCTTTATCACTTTTTTACCACAATAGCAATACTCCCCGTTTACAGCTTTTCTGTCACAAAACAACAGCTCTTGTTTTGTTCTTTCATCTACTTGCTCCAAAATTGCCTTACAATCTTTCCCTGTACCATATAGAACCAGTTTTTCATTTTTATTGATAATTTCTATTATTTTTTTCCTTTCAGAGACACGAATATCTGTTGCTGCTTTATTAACCCGATCAAATACTTCCTTTACATACAGATTACATTTCTGAATCTGCTGACCAGCCTCGAATCGCTCAAATTCTGGCTGTATATCTCCCAGTAATTCTCTCTTACGCACTTCCCACAATTCCCATCTGAACAACTCATATATAGTCAAAAAATACTCTATTTTTATCTTCTGATTTTCAAATGGAATATTTTTTTGAAACCGAAACTCCTTTAGAAACATATCCTGTAATTCTCTTCTGGAAAATTTTATGCTGCTTTCATATGTATATCCATATCTTTTCTGATAAGTCCTACAAGTTATTGCAATTCTAAATCGATCAAATTCTGATAAGTAGTCCTCATACTTATTAAATACTGCTTTCAGATCAAAATCTACACTTCCCCTGTATCCTGCCATCTTTCCCACCACAGTAGTATGAAGCATTGTATCAGACCATGGTATTTCCAATTTTTCACAGATCTTTGGCAACTCCTGTTGGGGACGCAGCTTCATATCCTCAAACCGCATTTTAAATTCTTCCCAATATGTCAGTGATAGATTTTCATCTAATTCCGATGACGTCCAAAACATATATTCAAATGGCTGCATTAAATTTCTGAATCCATTCTCTGCCATACGCCTGCATACAGAACCTGTCCATACACAATTATCACGTCGTACTACCAATGAATAACCTTTTATTTTTTTACTTTCAAGCCAGGATGCCATATAGGTAAAATATGCTCTTTGCACAAAATGAGGTTCCCAATAAATTATCTTCTGCGAGACATCTATTCGTTCTCCTGCGTTTATCATTTCTCCATAAGCAATATGAAAAATCACAAACAATTCCTGTGAAGTGAATCTATCTTTAAGACAAAGCAGCCTTTGTACACTTTTTTCAAATTGTTCTTTATCTGAAAATTCAACCTGAACTCTTATTCTTGTAGCTTCTTCAGTAAATAACTTCCAAAATTCATCCATAATATTTTGTGCTCTATATCTTGCCAAACGGATACAATACAAAAACAAATTATTACAAAAAGCACCTACTGGCATCATCAAAATATTTGGATGGCCATCCATTATCCCATCTGTAAAGCTATTTCCACCAGGCCCAATTTTAGCAAGCACAATTCCTTTCGGCACCAGCTCACAGACAGAATACTTATCCATATGATTTTGTAGATACTGCTCTATCACAGAAAGACTTTTTATAGAAGAAAAGTATTCCGTATATCTACAAAAGCCACTATCATGCAGTTTATCAAAAAGAAGTTCATCATTTTGCTGTTCGTCATAACTACCATATCTTCCAAACCAGAGTCTCACCAGACATAGTATAGAGCCTTCTTCATATGTTATATTCTCAGATAAATCTGTATAACTAATATTTATATCTCCATCCTCTACCTTTATTAAGTAGTCCATAAGCATATGGCAGAGACTTTCGTCTCCGGCAATCAGTACATTTTTATTTCGCATAATATGTACTAGGTTGCTATGTGGTATCTCACAATAATCAGCTAGCAAAAATACTCCTCTGTTTCTTTGATATCCATAATAGTCTAATATCTCTACATCTCTTGTGCCCAATGCACTGTATTTATCCATACAGTTAATAAACACTAGATTATTAAAATACGCAATAGCTTCCGCTAAAGAGAATATTTTCTTGCCAAGCAACATATCTTCCTGTGATTTATCATATGCTCTATCTCCCCATTTTCGTTTGAATACTTCATCAGCATCATTTGTATACCAGTCCTTATATTGTTCTTTTAAAAATCCTTTTATTTCCACTCCATTTTCACAAAGCAAATCATAGGCATCTTGTGATTTTGTACTTGTACCAATCAGAATAATATCTTTACCTTCCAACTCTTTTAAAAGCCATTTGAAGTCACCATTTCTATCTGTTATCTTACCTTCCAGTACATTTTTTTCATATATTTTATCTATACATTCAAATTCTGGTGATACGCTGTGAAGCAAATTGTAATACAAATCACATGGTTGTGGCGTCACACCCTCCGCATAAAGTACTAATGTATTCTCATCTTCTTCAAAATAGCTATCGCTATACCCGAAATATTTCCAATACTTTCCTACTACTTCAACGCAAATTGACTGCTTTTCTAAATATTTAACAAACATATAAGCCAATTCGTTACAGCCATGTATCACTACCTTATTAATTTTAGGAAACACATCTTTAAATTGGAATAGTGAACTAGATTCCTCCAATTCTCTTAACATTCTCAGTTCTCTGTCAGCTTCAATATCCTGATAAATATATCCAATTAACTCACTATTAACATCAACAATAGGACTCATCTGCACAGATGCTGACTCACATGTCTCCCTATATTTAAAATACCTTCGTCCATTTTTCCATAGCTCTTTATCCAATACAATACTATTTTCATTTATAATAGCTGTTAAGCCATCTGCTATCTTTACATTCTTTGATAACAATCGTATCATTTCCCGATCCTCCAATAGTTCACTACAATATATCACAAAACAAATTGCTACACGCAAACACTCTTATGTCAAAGTCTGGTATATATATATATATATGATCTTCATCAATCCCCGCTGTTCTTAATTGAACTTTGATTTCTTCTGCATTTTTGGCATTTGCTACCACATATATACAATCATAAAATTTCTTTATTATATCTTTAGGACTTACTACACAAACAGATTGTACTTGTGTATTCCATAACAATTCGTTATTATCACAAAACGCAGTTACCTGTCCTTGTCTATAAAATTCTAACAATACATGTGTAAACTTTCCATATCTACCACAACCAAATATTACAATATGATTTGTACCAACCTCTTCTAATAACTTTCTTGTTTCTGAAAATTTCCTTCTAAAATCCTTCTGAAAAAAGTCATATACTGCTCTCTCATTATCCAGAAATAAATTGATCCAAAACCATGTATCTTGATCTACATTTTCATTTGTCAATATCTTTTGATCTATAGCACTTTTAAGCTTCTTTCTCACCCATTTCATATCTTCCTTTTTATCTTCCCAGAACTCTTTAGATAGTGCCATACGTCGAAAACGTTCTGTCATTTGTTGTGCCATTTTATAATAATATGCCCACTTCCATTTTTTATTTTTCTTCTCTATTAATGGCTCAATAAAGGTATATTCCCATATCATATAACGAAAACCATTTGAATTGACACTAGATGTGCTTTCATTATCCTGGCGATAAAAATATCCTATCTTATCAATATAAACAGCCTTTTTTGCCATACTTATCGTTTGAAATAGAAAACCTATATCCTGAAATGCCGCACCTTTTGTTTCATTTAACTTCACCTCTTTTAACAACTCTTTTTTATAAATTCCAGTCCAAATATAATAATCTTTTAGCAATAATTCTGGTGTATTTCTTGGACATATTATTTCTTCTTTTATTTCCTGAACATTTTCTGTAAATCTACTCCATTTCAATCCATTCTTTAGTTCAATAAAACTGGCAACATTGCCTTTTACATAATCTGCCTTATTCTGGATAGCTATTTTATACAATGTTTCATACAAATCCGGCAATATATAATCATCTGTTTCTACAATTCCGATATATTCACTCTTTGCCAATGCAATCCCCATATTTACTTGATATCCATAACTTTTTACATCTGAATGAAAAAGTGTTATTCTTTTATCTTTTTGGGTGTATTCTTGTAAAATCTCTAGCGTCCCATCCGTCGAACCAGCATCAATTAGTATGATTTCTATGTCAGCTAATGTCTGTGTTATAACACTTTCCACACATTGACGTATGTATTTATGCACATTCAAAGATGGCATAATGATAGTTACCTTTGGCATAATGTCCCTCATTTCTGCGCTGCTTTTGCAAATTTTAAATTTCTTTTTCTGTTGATAAAACTCTTAAAATGAAATCCGCTGCTCTTTTACTGGCATGTCCATCTTCATAGACTTCATAATGCTCTAAAAATTTCGTAACAGCCTTTTTGTATCTCTTCGCATCAAATTCAACAATGCAACGCATCAATGCTTTATTCGATTCTGCAATCGGAAATGGCAGCGTATCATAATCCAGCAAAAGACCTCTTTCCCCATCAATATATTCTTTTTTATCAGGTGCAAACAAAAACACTGGCCTTTTTACATAAGCTGCTTCAAACATAATACTAGAATAGTCTGTAACCATTATATCTGAGGCTGCAACTAATTCTTCACTGTCAGGATATCGACTAACGTTTATTACTCCCTCAAAGTTCTCCCATTCACATTTTTTATCATCTGTCCTTGGGTGTAAACGTATTAAAATATACCACTTTCCTCCAAATTTATATGTTAAGGTTTCTCGTAACAGCTTTATATCCATTATGATATTCATACCTTTGTTATTCAAATAATCATTGTTTCTATAGGTTGGCGCATATAAAAGAGTATTTGCATCTAATTCTATATGAAAATAATGATATATCTTATTTCTTATTGTTTTGTCAAAAAGAATATCAGAACGCGCAGACCCTACTCGTACTGCCTTGCCCTTAAATCCAAATCCACTTTCACATGACTGTTCATCAAATTTGCTTCCTGATAAAAGATAATCCATCATTTCACCATTATGTTGTATCCATGCTTCTATTTTAGGAGATGTGCAAGAAGATTTGTCATCTAGATAGAATTTTTTTAAAGTAATGCTGGACCAGTGTTTTGTTTGAATATAAATCTGTCCTTTTCTTTTCACTATATAATTTTCTACTGTAATATCAAATAACCATATTTTTGCTGTTTCAAGCTCATATGTATAACTTTTCCAATTCTGTTCAGGAACTAGTCTTACACCGATTGGCGCTTCTTGATCTTCTTCATATACAAGCCACACAATATCCAAATCATTTCTTAGATTCAATAAATGGTTGGTAATACATTTTGCATGACCGCCATATTCACCGATACTCATTACAATTTTATTTTCTTCTACATCCAAATCCAGACACTTTTTAATAAAATTATCTATCTCTTTTTTTGTGTCTTTTTCTATGAACAATTGAGTCTTTCGCTTATTTGCTTCTAGCATAAGCAACACATAACAATTCCTAATCCCCATCTGACTCAATTGTTCAATAATTTCTTTATAATAATTTGTGCTGACAATTAATACTACTACATTCTGATTAATACTATTTGTTAATACATCTGGTTTTTGTATTTCTATATTTTCATAGGATGTCCCCCATGCCTCAGTACAATGCCATATCAATTTATGTCCTTGTTTATTGCAATCATTATCTACAATTCCTTTGATTGGCATACAATCATAACAATATTGAAAAAAATAGTCTAATCCACTGCCTGCTCCAAAAATGTATACTTCTTTCTTTTTAGCTTGTTCCTTAAACTGCATCCATGTTTGGTTCTCAATCGTTCTATCCCCACATTTATGCATTTTTTTTTCTATAGCGCTTGTTACACAATCCATATGCCCATATCACCTCAATCCATCAAACAAATGGGTTCCTTCCACAAAATTTTGGATTTTTCAGTCCCATTGATCCATAGTTCTTCTTCAATCTCTTTGGCTCTTTCAATAGTTCTGACGGCAATTAGAACAGCATCATATTTATATTGAGACATTTTATTTGGGGCTTCTATATTCCATCCTTCTGCTCTAAATTTTTCCCATTCCATATCAACCCACAATATCAAATCAAAATCTTGTGATTTTTTGTATAACTTATAATAATCTCTGCCTACGACTCCTGCTCCGTATAAAATAACATGCTTTCCTTTCAACAAATTTATATAAGGATTTAAATATCTAATCTGATTCCATCTATATTTCAAATCAAATCCCATAAACTGTGGTGCCATTTGTGTTGCATTCCACATCGCCTGATTCCATTTCTGCAATAGTGTATTGTTATAGGCAGACTGTTTTATCGTGTTTGCAATATATAAATATAAACTATTGATATTATGCAAATAATCTGTATGTATTGTATTAGAAACTGAATATTGGTTTGGTTCATAGTGATATGCGCATATAGATGAAACATAATAAGTTGTACTCTCAAAAATATACTTTAATAATATTGCTAAATCCTCTCCATAAAATATATCTTCAGGAACTGTATCAATTATAGCCTTTAATTTTTGTGCATAAAACAGTTTGCTCCACAAATTTGACGAAATACCTGGCTCATTTGTATTATGAAATAATATTACATTCTCAAAAAAATAGTTTCTTTCTTCTGATGTCTGATATAAGCCTTTTTCTATACGATCAATCACTCGTTTTCCAGCTTGATAATACCCAGATGTCACTAACTCGGCTTTATCCATATAAGGAAGGAGTTGTTCATACATAGTAGATTCGATATAATCATCCGCATCAACAAAACCAATATATTTTCCAGTAGCTAATCCTATTCCACGCTTACGCGTATAAGACACTCCTCTATTAGGCTGCTCTACATAAATAATCCTTTTATCATCTAACATAAACTTCTTGCATATTTCCGAACTATGATCTATAGAACCATCATTTATTATAATTATTTCTAGATTACGATATGTCTGATTTACAATACTTTTCAAGCACCTATCTATGTACTTTTCACAATTATATACTGGTATCACCACTGATAAACATTCTGAGGATTGTGTCACTATGTCCATATATGCTCCTGCTATCCTGCGTATTTCACACGCATATCCATTATTAAAAATCAAACCATTTCTATGGTTCTTCTACAACTGTACAAACAACTCGTCTAGAGAAATTATATGGCAATCTATCTTACTGCTCAGCATTTTCTTAATCTCATTTTGCCCTGTTAGTGGAGTTATGATAATACAATCTGCTTGGGGAAATATATCATCAGGGCTTATTACCCTGATATCTTCAAACCTATTATTTGCATTTCGATCAATTGCCGCCAACACACTAATATCAGAATCTTCCAATTCATCCAATAAAATTCTTCCCAAGCGCCCCATGCCATATATCAAAACAGAATAATATCCATTTTCTTTTAAATACTCTTCCATTTTTTTACCAAAATGCAATATATTTATCCACTCTTCTAATCTGCTTATAACCGCCACATTTGACTCTATTTTTTTTCTTATTTCTTGACAATATTTAACATAATACTTTCTTGATAAGATAAATCCTAAGATTCCACCCATTGCAAATGTTATAACATGATTTAATTTTTTATTCTTCATATCAATTTCCTTGTAGAATACTCTGATAGAGTTTTCGCAGCTTTTTTGCTGAGTTTCTATAATCTAAAATATCTTTTATTTTGTCGTATCCAGCTTCTCTGTCAATGTACTTTCTTTTCTGTATAATTTCTCGTATCATAGTAAGCAACTGGTCAGGATTCGTTATATCTGTCACAAATAATTCCTTTCCATCTACAAATTTTCCCTGTATCCAAGGAAGATCAGAAACAATAACAGTACTTCCACATGCCATTGCTTCATATACTGTACGTGGCGAAGAATCACTATCAGGAATAGAAAGAACCATATCCGAGTCTCTATAAATCTGTGGCATGTCTCTCTCGTTATCTAGATATCCAAGAAAAATAACATTATCTGACAACTTCTCTATTTTCGATTGATATTTTCGATTTTTTACATAGGTACAAAACACATAATATGTATTAGGAAATTCATCTATAATCGGCTTTATTGTTTTTATAATAAGTGGAATATTATACAGTGAACAAAATGCACGTGGACTAAAAAGAACTGTAGCATCCATTGGGATTTTATATTGCTTTCTAAATCTTCCCTGCTCTATATATGGATTAAAAATATTTGTATCGATCCCAAGCTCAATTATCTCATTAGGATTCTTTGGTGCTCCCAATGCGATTCCTGCTTGTTGTGCACTAAATGAATCCTGCACAACTGCTTTTGCCAACCGATATGCATATTGATATTTTTTTCTTAGAGCTGCATTGTTTGGCGCCAGTAGAACATCCGAACCATTATTTTCCAGCACTATTTTAACTCCTAACAATCCTAGCGCAATTGCATATTCACAAAAGGTCATTTCAATAATATGCACAATCTGAATTTTATTCTTTTTAATACTTTGATATATTTTCAAAACATTATGCACGATTAATTTCCAATCATGATTGTAAGAAAATGCAAATGTATATACTTTAAGATTTTCCCTGTACTTTATCTTTGTCGTTTCATGGTTATCTATACATCTCATTGCAAAAAAGTATACAGAATCCTCTTTTTGAGTAAAATACTTTGCTTTTATATTAATATGCATACTGTTTTCATTCGTTAAAAAGGCAATTCTCATGTAGTTCCTCCATTATACTATTGCTTCTTTCCTTAATTTTTTACTCTTTTCATTCAAAAGCATCTCTGTTAAACATATTCGCCAAACAAATTTCATTTTGATCTATAAAATATACATTTTTAAAATCATATTTGTCTAATATCTTTTTTATATCAGAATAGTACTTTGTTGATGTTGCTACATAAACTATTGCATTATCCTTATAATCAATATACTCATTAATTTGTTTTATAGCATATTCCCCTATTTGCTCTTGATGATATGGCACATCTGAAACAGCAAAACCAATTAGATCAACTTGTTTCTTCTCAAAATAACAAAGAAGCTGCTTTCCTATCACACCAGCGCCATATATTATCATTTTTATATTTTTAGGAATGTCAAACAATTTCATCTTGCATTGCTCAATATAACTTCTCACTTTCTCAGATGTAACATTAAGTTCTGTATCCTGATCGATCCAAGTTTTCAATAATCGATCCAGCTCCTTGAGAATACTCCATATAGTATTCCCATTTTTATATGCATAAAAATATACATATGGTTTTACATCAAGATAAGAACATACTATTTTATCTAAAAATGTTTCCAGATTATTTTTTATGAGAACCTGCAGCACATCTCTAATTCCCTTTAAAACATCAATCACTATATTTTCTGAAAAACAAAATGTTTTATGTCCCACTCTATACTTATAGGCCCATATATTTACAGCCAAAAACTTGTCAGTAGCTGTCATTGCATTTACAAAAAAAGGAGGGTCCTGAAAACGTCTGTATGAAGGAAAATATATATTATTTTCAGAAAGAAAATTTTTATTATAAATAAATCTTGTAAACCCTATTATTGATGCATATTCCTCATATGTCATCAATTTCTCAAAGTTAAAACATGGCTGTTGTATGTCTCCTCTAGTAGAGATAAAATTTCCACCACAAATATACACATGCTTTCTTTCAGCTTCATTATAAAGCGTTTCCAAAACAGTATGATTAGGATAATAGTCATCAGGATCCATAAATGCAATGTATTTTCCTCTTGCTATTTTCATACCATTGTTCCTGGCCAAACCAGATCCCTGATTGTCTTGTTCTATCACTATAATCTTATATATACTTTTATATTTTTTTAAAATTTCACCTGAAGAATCAGTTGAGCCATCATTAATACATATAATCTCTATATCCTGCAAAGACTGCCACAGTACAGATTCCAAACATTGAACTAAATGTTGCTGCATATTATATATGGGAATAATAACACTTACTTTTATCTGATTTTTTACACTGTCAGGCAATCTATTTACCTCCTCATAAAAATCTCTTTAACTGACACAATTGGTACTTGTGTTTTATCTGCTAACATTGTGTGTATTTCATCATAAAAATACACAGGTGTAATCACAATACAATCCACATCTGGTATCACTGCATCAATACCAAGAACTAAACCATTTGTACTAGTCTTTGCCGTTTTATCCATGATTGCCACAATCTCAATATCCGTATCAGTCAAAGCCTGTGATAATCTTGTGCCAATATAGCCATTTCCATACAGCATAATCCTCTTATAAGAATTTTTATGAAAAAAGTCCTCTGCTTTTTTGCCAGAATACACATAATCCAACCAGTCGTTTAGCACTATCATATTCGATAAATTCCTGTCTGCCTTTGTCTTATAGTTGTTAATTATATTTACTAAACTCTTTTGGCCAAAATAGAAACCTCCTATAAAGGCTCCCATTCCTGTTATAAACGTAATGACACCTTTTTTCACAGTTTATTTCTCCCTTCTACATAAAAATACCACCTTGGGAGTATTTAATTTATCTGAATTACCCGTAATCTTTTTCTCTCCCCAGCATCGAAAACGCAGCTTATTTTTCTTTAAAAAGGATTTCATTTTAAACATATTGATAAAATGTTGTCCATATATTTCATCCACATCTATCCCTAAAAACTTAAAATATCTTTCCTTGATTAGACTCATACGTATATTTAGACAACATAAACTGTTTTCATTCATCACATCAAACACTATATATCCCTCAGGTTTTGTCATAGAGATCATTTTCTCTAATGTTGTATAAAAATCGGGAATATACCAACTTACTCTTACACAATAAACTACATCATATTGTTCATTACCAGTATAGGACAGCACATCCCCTGCCCAAATCCCTTTTTCATTTCCTAATTCCTCTCTAGCTAATAGAACTGAAGATTCTGCTAGATCACACCCATCAACCATAATGCCTTTATCTTTTAGCGCAGTACCAATCGGCCACCCTGTACCAATACCTACTTCAAATACCTTTTTTGGTTTTGTCTGTGCTATAATCCTGACAAGATTTTGCTCATACAATGCATATCCATATTTTTTAGTCTGATTTTCCCAAAATTTATTATAAGTTTCATTAAAATATTTCACTTCATTCATTGTTTTCCCCTTTGCAAAGTATCCAAAATTTATATAAGAACTTCTCTTATTTCATTAATAGACAACTCCGCCTTATCCCAACCATAGTAGATCGGTGCACATTTATGATGTTCTGCCACCCAATAACTATTAGGCAGTTTCAACCTAATTCCTTCTATCTCATTACCAAAGTCTGTATGATTAAAGACCTTACCTGTTTCCTCACGAAGTTCTTCATCAAATACGATATATTTATAATATCCTGACTTCATTCCTTCTGGTAACACAATTCTATTTTCAAAAATCCGATCATATTTTTTTGCCAAATTCCTTTTCCATTCCAAAATAACAGGCAAATGTTCCAACTGAACAATTCCTAATGCCGCAGCAAACTCACTAATCCTATAATTAAATCCTTCCTTCATTGGATATGTTACAATATTTCCGTTAATCACTTCTTTTCCATAATTTCTAAATTTCTTCATCCATGCAATCAAATCTTTATCTCTGCTAACAATCATACCACCTTCGCCAAGGGGCATTGTCTTTGTAGCATAAAAACTATAACTTCCTGCAATTCCATAGCTTCCTGCAGTTTTCCCGTTCCATTCTGCTCCATGTGCATGTGCACAATCCTCAATCAATGCTATATGATGCTTCTCACAATACTGTGCAATTTTTTCTATCTCAAATGCTATATGCCCGCCAATATGAACAACAATAACCGCTTTTGTATCAGGTGTAATTTTACTGACCATATCTGTAAAACTCATACATAAGTCTTCTTTATTACAATCTGCATATACAACTCTTGCCCCTGCTCTCTTTGCCGCTTGTGCTGTTGCCCAAAAAGTATTTGCAGGTACAATAACTTCTTTTTCTCTCACATTAATATATTCCAAAATAGACAACAAACCCGTACCACCGCTTGTCACAGCACAAGAATGTAACCCCGTAAATTCTTGAAACTTTTCTTCAAAAGTCCTTGTCATTTCTCCATCTGACCAAAAATTAGAATCAAATACTTCATCTAATAGCTGATAATATCTTTCACGATACTCTCTTTCAAAAGGCAAAACCATTTTTATTTCTCCTCTCACTCAAATAAAATGTTTTGTATGTACTTTTTCTAATTGCTCCAATATCATGTTAAAACCTGTCATCCTGCATGCACTACATCCACCTTGACACAATGCGTTTAAAAGTTTCTGGCTGACTTCCTCGTGATAAGACGACCTCCAAATTTCTTCAAAAGTACTTTGATGAAGATCCCCCAATATAATATTGTCTTCTCTTCTTTTCTCACATAGTGCAACTTCCCCATTAGCATGTATAATTGATGTAAGCGTATGTGCAATACAAGGCAATCCTGCGTTTTTATCTACTACTCTATCTGTAATTGTCAGCATATATTTAATTCTTGTGTTTTCTGTAAATTCAGCAAGTTGTCTACGTAGGTTCAATAAATCTTCTAACGATGGTGTGATAGTTCCTGCCTCCTCTACAGGTC
>CAJUHQ010000010.1:23418-53665 GCA_910586095.1 uncultured Lachnospiraceae bacterium
GATATAATCAATGCCTATTTCATCTAACTTCTTAATTAACTCCAATAAATTACCTTGATTCCTGGTAGTCAATACATAACCAACACCCAAATAGGTATCTTGTGGATTTCTTGCTTTTGACATATTCTCAAGATTTCCTAGTACTCTCTCAAAGCAATCCACACCCTTTTCTTTTTGATATTCTTCCCGTGTACTAGAATCTAATGATACTCTTACCCACTTTAATTTGCTAATACAATCTGATATGTCAACAGTACCATTGGATATCAGTCCCATATCTACATGATGTCGCTCACCAATCTGTACAATTTCACTGAAATGAGGATGTAGTGTCGGCTCGCCGCCTCCTTCTAATGTGACACCTGTTCCATATCGACCAAGCTGGGCAAAAAGTTCTCCTGCAATCTGCATATCCAGTGTAGCACCGTTACGTCTTAATTCCTTATCTGTACACCATTCACATTTTAGATTGCAGAGATCTGTCAGATGAAGTTCCACACTGACAGGAAACATATCATCTAGCTTTTTTACTCCTCTTTGCACATCTAAGATTGAATCCACTTTCTCCTTGTTTAACAAAAGTTTCAACTTATTATATTCAAATTCATCCCAATAATTTTTACTTTCCATTATTTCTCCTATTCATGTACACATATACCACTTCTTACTTCCATAATGCATGCCACTTAGAGGCTAGTACCTCCCACGAAGAATGTTTCCATATTATCTCCGAATTTGTTTTACATTTTTGTTTATTTGTGTCTATATCATTCACTATTTCTTCCAAAGTATGTGTTATATCAGATACTTTATGTACATCATAAAAATATATCCCCATCTTGTGCAGTGACTGATATGGTAGCCAACTTCCTGCAATTACAATACTTCCTGCATACATCTCCTCTAGCATCGTCGAACTTAGCTGATCTGTTGTCTGAACATGAAGCATAATATCTGACAGTAAAGCATATTGTGCCATATTCTGGAAATCCATATACTCTGTCAAAATCACGTACTCCGCTCCTAATGCTTCTAATCTGTCTCTGATAGTATCTATATAATCATCCATTCCTTGCGGATAAGTCATCGGAAATACGAATACCACTTGTTGTTTTATTGTTTCTGATAATCTATTTAATGCCTCCACAATTTTCACATGCTGATGTGCATTATTTGCATTATGTCCGCATGTAACAACGATCTTATCTTTGGGTATATGAAACTTTTCTCTTATTTCATCTTTTGGAATTCCTCTATTTTGATTGATATATTCTAACACTTCTATACCAAAAGGCAGCAACCCCATTTTTCCTTTTATATCCTGTCTATAAAACAACTCAAAATCTTCAATTGTTTTGATTGTTTCTGCTGTAATAGTATCTGCACATGCAATCAGCGCTCTTTTAAATTCTCTTTTTGCTATGGATAAACGATAAAAATCACTTCCTCCAACATTCAGATTCAACCGTCTGCATTTCTTTCTGATACTCTTATAAAAATAACTCCACTCCTGCTCAATCCATAAAAGTTGTATACTATCATATATTGGCAATTCCTCTAAGATTGTCTTTAGATCAGCCATTGTCTGAAAATAATAAATGTGTTTTAACTGTTCGGAAGCAATATTTTCCTTACTTTCTTTCGCATTGGTCAACAAGCTAAATTCTATGTCCTTGTACCTTTTTGAAATATTTTCTAGTACTTGTTTTGTATATGATGAAAAAAAAGAACATGCTACTAACACTTTTTTAAAGCTTGATTCACTGTCCTTTGTATGACATAAGTCATAATGAACTAAAGGTATTCCTGTGTGTAAGACATTTTCTTCTAACAGCGGATATATTTCATATTGATATGTATCATCTGTCTGAAAACTTCGACAAAGATATATCCGCCCTTGGCCAATCCCTATTTGTTGAAGCTGTTTTACTATATCCATATCATATTTTGTTGATGCAATGATAATATTACAATCACATTTTTCTATATTGTCAGGCGACTTCACTTCATAAGATTGAAAGGTTGTCCCCCAAATCTCATCATTGTTATCTACAGCATACAAAATATGATATTGTGCTTCTATAAAAGGCAGTGCCTTTTTGCTAATCTGTCCTGTTCCAAATAGAATTGCTTCCATTGCCAATCTCCTTAATATTTTATGTCAGCATTGCATTTACTTGATTCCAAAACAGTTCTCGTGCCCTTTTTATGCCGCAATTAAACAACATATCTAAAGCGGACAATCCTGGTTCAAACTTATGGTTTCCCATCTGTTTATAAACAGGATGCTCAAACTGCTGGTATATTACATGTACTCCTTCCCTCTCAAACATTTCATTATCCATATATTTTTTAGCACCATTCCCTGAGTAATATACATCTGCGCCAGCTGCCTTGCATATCTCTAAAATAAGCTTATCTTTTTTATAACTTTTATCTATCTTCAAAGCACTCTGCAATAATAATGGTGTCCTAATCTCAAACAACTTCCTTAAGATCTCTATACTTTGGATTGTAATGTCACACAAATACTCACGTTCCTCAATAAAGATAGGACTTATTGCTTCCCAGATCTCATCAAAATATGGACTTTTCTTGTATGCCCAGATAAGAGTGCCCTTTTGTTTATCCGTCCATTCTTTAAAATTCTTTGTCTTTATTCCTCTGTATTCATAATTATAATGACTCTGTGTTTCTGTAATAATTGTCAAATACCTGATATTTGAATCCAAATCAATTATTCGGTTACGCAGCATATAAGAACGCTTTTCCAACTGTACTGTATCCATAAGAACAAATTTATCTGCCTTTGCCATCTTATCTAGATAACCTATCCACGGAAAATAATGCGGCTGATGAATTGCTATCATCATAGCTGTTCTCCTCCTTTATACATTCCGTGGGATAGTATAAATATTCACATTCCTGACAGAATAATCCGTAAAAATCTGCTTTGATAATGTAAACAGTCCATGTTCTATCACTGTATCATGACAATATGGTCCCGAATAAATTAAGGTCATATAGCGTGGTTTCCTTTTCCAACTATTTTCTAAATTTCTTATTACATTTTCAAATGTAATGCCTTGAAACGGGTTATACATAAAAAAATAATTATATTGATCCAACTCTTCACAAATCAATGCTGCATCTCCATGAATCATATTTGCCGAAGAAATATTCACTTTACTATAATTTTCAAACATAATATTATATAACTCTTTATCATATTCAACGCCGCCAATTGTTCCTACACCACTTTTGAGAAAAAGCAGCAGTGCCTCCCCTTTTCCACATCCATAGTCAAAAACCGCATCATTGGAATCAAAAACAAAATTGTCTAACACATCCATGAGCGGATACCCCATACCGCAAGAATATCTAAGACAGTCCTCATTTGCTTTTTCCATCTGATCGTCTTGTTTTTGAGCAATAATATCCATTCCATATTGGTATTCTAAATAGTCATAGTAGGATACTTTTATAGGTTTCATTCCTCCTGTTTTTGCCTCACCATAAAATAATTTCCTTATGTAAATATAGTTTACATTTTCCACAAACCCTAAATCTTCCAAAAAAGAAGTTATGAATTCATCATATTCCCCCACTACAAGAACCGCATAAGATTTTGGAGAAATATTACTCATCTCTATTGAACGATAAATAGGAATTTTAGGATTCATAGAATTATCGTCAACAATATATTCAATTAATTTATTTTTTCTTTTAAAAAGATGTTGGACAAAATATCCTTCCATATCCTTATATCCCCATAAAACTACCTTTTTACCATTTGTAAAAGAAAACATTTTATTTACAGTTTTATCAAATGCTTCCCATAATTTCATCTCTATCATCCTCCTGATTCTGTTATTGTAACTGTTCGTATCAATCTCTCTTATTCCACTTTAACTCTAGATATAATATTTCCTGATTTGTCAACCCTGCCGCACACTTTTGCCGGAACTCCCTGAACCAAACAATACTCTGGCACATCTTTTGTGACGACAGATCCTGCCGCAACCATGGCATACTTACCGATTGTGTGACCACACACAATCGTTGCATTTGCACCAATTGTTGCACCCTTTTTCACTATTGTAGGCACATAATTCTCGTGTCCTTTTGGATATACTGCTCTCGGCGTAAGATCATTGGTAAATACACAGGATGGTCCTAAAAACACATCATCCTCAATCGTAACTCCTTCATATACCGACACATTATTTTGTATTTTTACCCTATTTCCAATAACTACATTATTTGCTATGTTTACATTTTGGCCAATTGAAACGTCCTGCATCAGTACGGCTCCTGACTGTATATGACAAAAATGCCAAATCTTTGTACCCTTCCCAATAGTTACATTTTCATCCACATAACTGCTTTCATGCACAAAATATTCTTTCATTATCACACCAATATCTTTTTGATTGTTCTTGTTACTGCCAATATTTCTTCTATTTCCATATATGGATGAAAAGGCAATGACAACACTTTACTACATAACCCATTGGTTACTTCATACTGATTATCTAAATACTCATACTTTCTAAATGCCTGCTGCATATGCAGTGGCTTTGGATAATACACTGCTGTTGGGATTTCCTGCGCTTTTAAAATTTCCTGAACGTTCTGTCTTACTTGACTATCCTCTAATTGAATCGTATACTGCGCCCAGCTCGAATAAAATCCAGATTTTACAACAGGTGTTTTTACAATATCTTTTAACTGCTCTGTATAAAAATCTGCAAGTTTATTACTCTCTCTCAGTTCCTTTTCTATAAAAACAGAAAATTTTTCCAAAAGAATTGCTGCCTGTAATGTATCCAACCTAGAATTCATTCCAATTCGTACATTGTCATACTTAGACAACCCTTTACCATGTACTGCTAATGATCTTATTAACATCGCCCACTCATCATTATCTGTAAATATTGCGCCGCCATCACCATAACACCCTAATGGTTTAGCTGGAAAAAAACTTGTTGTTGATATATCACCAAATGAACAAGCTTTTCTGCCCCCTAGTGCACCACCAAATCCCTGTGCTGCATCTTCCAATAGATATAGACCATATTGATCTGCTATATGCCTAAGTTCTGGATAGTTAGCAGGCAGTCCAAACAAATCAACTGCTATAATCGCCTTCGGAATCATTGCCCCTTTTTGCAGTACAGTTTTGATCGCTGTTTCTAATTTTTCAGAATCAATGTTATATGTATCAATATCAACATCTACAAATATGGGTGATGCCCCTACTGCCGACACTACTTCACCACTGGAAAAAAAGGTAAAATCAGGGACAAAAACCGCATCTCCCTCGCCAATATTCCACGTCATAAGCGCAAGCTGTAGTGCGTCTGTTCCGTTGGCACAAGTTACACAATGTTTTACATTAACATAATCCGCAAGTTTTTCTTCTAATTCTGTTACTTGCTTTCCCTGTATAAAATGACTAGTATCCAATACTTTCCAAATAGCATAGTCAATGTTTTGTTTATTATATTGATACTGTCTTCGCAAATCCCTAAATTCCATGATAACTACCTATTTAAAATCTTCCAATAAAGTCTGTGGCAGCACATTCTGTCAATGGCAATTTCACACTGCATCCTTCTGACGCCGATTTATAAATCGCCAATACAAGCTCCAATGCTCTTTTTCCATCCATTGCTGTAATATAAGGCTGCCTGTCCTGTTTTATCGCATTAATGACATCTGCGTACAAGGGGGTATGTCCATACCCATATATATTGGGAGGATTTTCATGAAACCGTGCTTTCACTTCCTTTGGATCATCCAATATATCTGCAAACTGCCATTCTTCTATTATATTGACTGATTCACCTCCAGCCTTAACCGTTCCTTTTTCTCCAAATATGTACAATGTTTCTTCTAAGTTTTTGGGATAAACATTTGTTGTGCCATCTATTACTCCATAACTGCCATTTTTGAATCTTATTAATGCTATCCCAAAATCTTCAGTTTCTATATAATCATGATGAAGTCTGTCTGTCATGCCTACAACTTCGTCAATTTCATCTCCCATCATCCAACGGAGCAGATCAATATTATGGATACACTGATTCATCAGCGCACCGCCATCCTGTTCCCATGTACCACGCCATGATGCCCTATCATAATACTCATGATCTCTGCACCAGCGTATATGTGCCGTGCCATAAAAAAGTCTTCCAAAACGGTTCATATCTACTGCTTCTCTAATAATCTGTATTGATTTATTAAAACGATTTTGATGACATGCACTAACTTTTACATGATATTTAATAGCAGCTGAAATAATTGCATCTGCATCTCTTATAGACAGCGCAATTGGTTTTTCAATAATGCAATGGCATCCGTGTGAAATACAATAAAGCGCCACTTCTGCATGTTTTCCACTTTCTGTACAAATACCCACTAGCTCTGGCTTCTCTTTTTCTATCATTTCTTTATAATCTGTATAATATTTTACTTTATCAACCAATTTAAATTTTAATGCTTTATCTTTCATACATGCAAAGTTTATGTCACACATTGCCACAATCTCAAGTCCATTGTTTTGTGCTGCAACAATATGATTTGGTGATATACGACCACAGCCAATTAATGCATATGTCATACGACGTCCTCCTCAACTATAACCTTTTTTGATTTGTAATAATCTACTACTGGTTCAAGTACTTTATCCCACGAAAGGTTCTTAATAGCATAATTGCGCATATCTGTAATATAATCCTTATCTTGCAGGCTATCATAAAAATTTATTACTTTACGAATGTCAATTGGAGAAGCATCACTCACCACTTTCATCGCAAAATATTGCTTGTCTAGTATACGTTCCATATTATCATAAATTATAGGAAGTCCTCTTGCACAATACTCAAACACTTTAATTCCAGCACCTTCATTTACACCGCTTTTATAGGTACCTAATGCACCAATCCCTAGATCTGCTTCCTCATATATCTTATCGAATTCTTTTCCTTGTACTATGCCATAAAATGATATGTATTCTTCTAACTCAAATTCTTTTACCAACCTCTCATAATATGAAATTTGTGAACCATCACCTACCAATTTTAAATAGACCTTTCTTACGCCACCAGCTTTATAATACATTTGAATACCCTGAATAATTCTTTCATATCCATGTTCCCTTCTCATCGTCGCTACAGCGATCAATGTGATATCTTGTTTATGAGGTTTTCGACTATTAACTTTATTCTGTTCTAAGTCAATCCCATTAATCATTGAGATACATGGAATACCAAAAACATCCTTATAATTGGCAAACGTCGTGCAACAATCAATATACTTACACAGTTGTTCCCTGTAATAGTGATCTTCTTCTGGTCTTCTTATCCAGTTCTCACCATCATATGGTATCGTTGGAAACTCCAATATACTTATGATATTTCTACTTTTTAATTCCTTCAAAAAGTCTACAAACCACATATCTGAAATGTGATATCTAATATATGTCCTTTCTACATTATATTTTTCTATCCATTGAAGAAGAATCTCATTACATTCTTTCAAAGTGATAGCAAATTCTTTGTCTATTACCTTGTCTTCCTGTAACAAATATACCATCTGTCCTGTGAACATTGTACAATATACTGTTCCAAACTCTTTCTGAAAGACTCTGCATTGTGCTGCCACTTTTTTCTTAATTCCAACATAACCTTTCGCATTTAAATTTACATATGTTATATACAACATCATTGCTAATTCCCCCTACTAATATTGTTATTGTTATACAACTCCTAGTAACAATTCTCCAATACTTATCAGATCTTTTTCAGACACAAATGATGACAGTTCCTTCACTATTTCCTTATAGAATCGTATAGGAGTTATAATAATTTTTTCACCATTATACTGATTTTGAAATTCCTTTAATATAATGACAGGTATTTCTTCATTCAGCACTATCTTACCTGATTTATCCACTATCCCTTTAATATTAGTATACTTTTTACCTGCTCTGTAAAGTTGAATGGACATATACGTGCCGCCATATATATACATATGTGTGATTCCAAACATATTCAATCGCTCTTTTACAAAACTCTCATCTAGCATCATTCCAAGCAATTGGTAAGATGCCATTTCCACATAATAATCTCTTACATAACCATTCAGTATCTGCTCTTCTATATTATTCATTATTTCAATCCTCACACTAAATAAATTCTCTATTTTATAAGTATCTTTTCGTATACTTTTGAATACTTCTACATCGTAATACGACCACTAATCATCTTCTATGTCAGAAAGGAATGATATGGTCCTATATCCCTTTTGTCTTAACATCTCTAAAACAATTCCCTCATCACTTTTTGCCATCGCAACAATAATTCCATCTTTTTTGCTTACAGGAGCCTCTGATATCTCATAAATTTTATGATCTAATACTATATCTTGGTCTTTATGTCCATCCGAGACTAAAAAACCTTTAAAATTCAATTTCCCATCAAATAACTTAGCACACTTTTTTCCATATGTTCCTGCACCATATATATATATACTTTCTACTACTTCTGAAAAATTTTTTATTTTCTCTTTACTAAGCATTTCTTCATAAGCGGCTTCTGTCAAATTCTCACTATAAAACTTTGCTATTTTTTTAACATTACGCCGCCAAAAACTCATTTTATTTTTTATATAACCAGAAGCTACAATACGTTCTGAATAATATCCGCATCTTTGCATTAGTAATGGAAGATCATAAGGTATATTCTTTTCAAAAAGCAATAAATTTCTAACCATTTCTAATGCTTCTTTCTTCCCATAAAATGAAAATGTACTTCCAAAATCACCATAATTTCTATTCACTTCCACTTTGAAGTTTTTATTATGATATGACTCACAAAGGAATAATGCTCCCAATCTTTCATTTCTACTTAAATGCCTTACAATTTTCGAAACGTGTACGATACTTTTTACCATGTTTTCTGTCAAATTATAGTATTCTGTCAATAAACTTCTCATTTGTTGAATACTTTCCATATATGAATCATTTAAAACACAAATATACTTGTATTTTTTCCATTCAACATATTGATTAAAGAAAAAATAGCGAATACTATCATTCACATCCCAAAAAAACTTCACATTTATTTTCAAACTTGAAGAAATCCATTCAGCAATCACTTTGCTTTGCGGAATTTGAGCAAAAAAGTATATAGCTAACTCATTTATATTTGTTTCTGTGTCAATTTCCTGTTCGTCAACTATATAATCCAAATGCAAAACTTTATCTAGTTCTTCTAGTCTAATTGTGTTAAGTAAATATTGCCAAATTAATGAAACATCATATTGAGTATATTGATGAATATAATTTAAGCAATTAGAGGCCTCTTCCTCACAGGTCAATCGAACAAATTTTTTATTATATGTAAATACCTTTTTCTTAATCAATGGACATTTATACAATTTTAGGAGTAAATATGGAGCCTCATATAATGGAATAAATGTATCATTACCAGATTGGGCATATGCATCCATCCTTACATAAGAGTCGGCTATATATCCTTTATCTGTAAAAAATTTAGTCAATTGATGTTCATACTTATGGATTGCATCACCATAGGTTCTTATTTCATCAAAAGTCTCCCAAAAATCTCTAAAATCTTTGCTATGCAACATTCTTTTTTTTATAACATAAAAATAGGTTTGCAGATGAAACGGAACGATTTCATGATCTTCCTGATATGTTTCTTGTGCTGTAACAGACCAAAAATCACAAATTCTAGTCTCCATAGTTGAGAAAAGCACATTCAAATCAAAAATTGGTCCAAAAAAAGTATCATTAAACAATACTAATTCGTCATATATACCTATTTCATCAAATCCAACTTCCTTCTCTAGGACATATTTTAATGCCATAACATCATAGCCCTTGTTTTCGCGAATAAAAACTTCAGCAGCATATGACTTAATTTTGTCAATTGAAGTTAGTGACATTTCACCATTACAAACAATATATAATTTATCCAAAAAAGGAAGTAATTTCTTCAATAAATAGATGACATATTCATATATTTCCCCATCTTTACTATAAATTGCCATAATCCCTAATCTGTTCTTCATATGTCTTCCCATCCTATGCAAAACTCTTAAGACAATTCTGTTCGTTGAATTATTTCATCCTGTAATGTTTTGCTTAACGCTACAAAATATGCACTATACCCAGATACTCTCACAATCAAATCATAATAGTTCTCTGGGGTGGCTTGTGCTTTTAACAGAGTCATTTTATCAATGACATTAAATTGTATCTCCATGCCACCATTTGCAAAATATACTTTAACTAAATTTTTTACTGCATTCACATGCCTTTGATTTCTCATAAAATCAGGAGTAAATTTTACGTCCAAAACCATCCCATTACCAAACTTATCCATTGGCAGGTCTTTCAAAGAATTTAGTAATGCTGTGGGACCATTTACATCACTTCCCTGTGTTGGCGATAAGGAACTAGCTAAAGCTGTCCTTGATTTTCTTCCATCCATAGATGCTCCTGTTAATTCTCCCATTGTTCCATGTACTTGTACACTATAAAACCCTGCCTGAAATTTTCCTCCTCTGTGACACCTCAATTTCCCAATATACTCACAGAGTATTCTTATCAAATTTTCTAGTTTTAGGTCTACAGATTCTATATTATTTCCAAACTTTGGACAAGCAACTATCTTATTTCTTAATTCTTCATAACCCTCAAAATTACATTCAAGTATTTTAGGAATTTCTGTAATGTTTACTATTTTTTTCTCAAATACAATATCCTCAATTGCTTGTAATGCATTTACAACATTTGCCATTCCAGCATTATTTACTGAAAGATTATTATATTTTGTCCCTCCTGCGGTGACATCCAATCCACTTTCTAAACAACCTTCCATCAAAGAAGAAATAAATGGTGTTGGCCAATGAAAACTATATATTTTATCTGCATTGTCTATAAATATACAAGCCTTTTCTGTTACATGTAAAAGTTCTTCCACATACCAATCAAAAAAATCTTTAAAGCTATTAATATCATCTAGTCTATAACTATGTTTTAATGACCATTTTCTGTCAGTAATCAGACATGTTCCATTATTTAGCATTAATTCCATAACCTTGAGCCAATTGATTCGTAGTCCTTCTGTATGAGAAAATTCCTGTCCCCCTATCGTTAGTTCTACACATCCTACAACAGAAAAATTCTCTGCATCTTCTCTAGATACACCCGAATTCATCTTAGCTAAAACACAAATCTCATCATTAAAAAGGGAGGGCATACCAATACCTGTACAAATCAATTGAAATGCTTTATCCCATATTTCTTCGGGCATATTATTATGAATCCGTAATGATAACGAAGGCTGTTCTGTCCTCCTCTTTAATGTACATTCCATACAAATTTTGGTTAAATCATTACAGACATCCTTTCCTTCATGATCTTTTCCGCCTAAAATTATATTTTGGAAACCATGATCCTGTTGTGCTAATTTCTTCCACAGCTCCTGCATAATTTCAAATGCCTTATCATATGTAATAATTCCTTTTTCCTTATCCTCCTTGTACCAAGGATAAAGATATTGATCGATCCTTCCAAGTGATATAACAATTCCTTGTGTATCGTCCTTTGCAAACTCATGCATAAACCATAATAACTGCACTGCCTGATAAAAATTATGTGGAACTTTATGCGCTATCCATTCACAATTATTTCTAATTTCTTTGTTTCCTTTTCGTTCTGCTTCTTTTGCATATCGCAGTATACATTCCTGTGCAGCTTTCATTACAATTAGTTGACTTTTATAAAAATTCAATTTTTCTTTTTGTTCCCTATCACTTCTTATGTATTTTTTTATTTTTTCTATTGTTTTATCAAACCCAGTATTTAAAAATAAATCATATCCTGGCACAACATGTCCACCTGGACTTCTCACTAAAAGTCCCATATGAATGGCATCCCTGATCTCTAAAAAATCAGTTTTTGAGCATATTTCACACTGCTGCATTTCTTCAATTTCCCGATATGTTCCTCTGGGATATGGGCTTTTCATACCATTATTCTCTTCCCAATTCCATTTTCCAGCCAGTATATCAGTATTATTTACTTCAATATCTTTTAATAGCAAATATGCAGCAAAGCAATATGCTTCTCTCAATATAATCGGCATATCGCGTCTGTTTTTATCTAAAAATTCGGTTATATCTCCACAAATATTTCCATACATTCTAAATAACTATGCTCCTTTACACAAGTTTATCAATTGAATAATCTTTAATCTTTCAATCCATATATCCTTCCATTATTGATACATCATATTTATTTAATTCTGCAAATATCTTGTCCATATACTCTCTATCTGGAACTTCTACCGAATCATTTAGTTTATATTTGTATCCACATAACCTATATTTATAAATTCCCATTTTATGATAAGGTAATAATTCTATATGTTCTATCTGTTTATGATTAAAAAAAGCCCCTACATCTCTAATATCATCTAAAGTCATATTGATATTTGGTATTATAGGCAGTCTAATCCAAATTCTCTTTTGCATTTTTATAAGCGCATCTATATTTTGTAGTATTTTTTTATTGTCCATACCTGTACAGTCTATATGCTTTTTCCTATCAATTACTTTTATATCAATCAAGAAAACACTGATAAACTCAGCAAGCTTTTCTATCATCTCAAATTCATAGTTAAGAGCTGTTTCTATCACTATGTCAACTTTTTTTTCATGCAAAAACTTAAAAATATTCACTAGTTCGCTACTTTGCAATACAGGTTCTCCTCCTGAAAAAGTTACCCCCCCATCTGACATTTTATAAAAATCTTCATCCTCCATAATAATATCTTCTAACTCACTCTCCAGATATATCTTACTATTGGATTTTAGTGCTTTCTGTGCACATACTTCTACACATTTAAAGCAATTCTTACATTTTGTTCTATTTATGATATGTTTCCTATTTTCTATTAAATGAACTCCTCTGTCACAGACTACAACACACTTACCACATTTAATACATAATTCATCATCATACAAAAGATTTACTTTCTCAAATGTTTCTGGATTATGACACCATATACATCTCATGTTACATCCTGCTAAAAATACCGTAGTTCGTATCCCTGGTCCATCATCTAATGAAAACCGCTGAATATTAGTAACATAAATCATACAAACTCCAAATATTGATCTATTTTTTTAATAGTTTCATCAATAATATCTAATCTAACTGTTTCACCACTTGTTTTCTTTTGAAATATATCAACTATATTCTTTTCATCAAAATATTTTGCTATATTTTTCCTGATGCAATCATAATTGCCCAAATAATTGCTACATAATAAAATAAGAACATTTTCTGAACATACGTTTCTTAAATCCTCTAAATAAAATTTTTTGTCATCAACAATATAACTTTCCTGTATTTTCAAATCGTTGTTTAAGATGTTTTTTACAAATTTTCCACAACGTCCATAAGGATATATTGCAATTTCAGTCCTATGGTCTGCTATAACTTTCTTTATAGTGTCAATCACTTGCTGATGTATAGAATACATTCCACTTCCCATTCCAAACAGTTTTATTGTATACTGCGGAAATAAATCTATTATCTTATTACTTTCAAATATTTCAAATACGTTTTTGCGAATTTCTTGGTAGCTATCCTCTTTTGCATTGCATATCAGTATATTTATATCATTTTTAGGCAAGTCACATAAGCGTACTATATTGTCCCCAACAACATAGTTATCAACTATACACTCCTCTTGTACGCCAAATTCATTATTTAAAATCTTTTTTACTTCTCTGCCTAATAAGCCATATGGATAAATTGCAAAATGCTTCCTTGATTGAAGAATAATAACTTCCTTTAGCTTTTTTATTACATAGTCATATTCATTAACAGTCATCTTATCCCTCGCATTGTATTGCTGGTAAAACAAAATCCCTATTTTCTTTAGTAAAGCCTCTACACTTTTTACAAAAATTTGTATATCCTTTTGTTGTAAATCCCAATCTAAATTCAATCAATTCCTTTTTACTATCTTGTGTATATGCTCTTAAATCATACACTTCCTCTATGTCCTGTTCTCCAGCTATTCCCGCTACTACAGCATATGCTGCATAATTACAGCTATACAATTTTTTGTCTCTTAACTCTTCCCAAGACTGGCTGCATGCATCTCTATGATTGATTATTTGCTCCTCTTTCATATCTGAAAAATCTGTTCTTTCAGGAGCTAAATCTATCCATGAATCTACTTTATTTATATAATATTTGATTCCATATTGTTCCAATTTCTCTATAAGTTCTTCGAAATTTCTGCTATATTCTGGAACTGCCTCCCTATAATCATCAACTGTAATTTCTACATTACATTGGCTCAATTTCTCCAATACTCTATCAGACGGAACCACTGTTCCGTTTGTCACCGTCCTTAATGTGCCAATTTTATCCCTATAATTTGTATCAATATAGGATATAATATCTGCTGTATATTGATATAGTAATGGTTCACCTCCACTAACATGGAACAACATAATATAGTCAACACAATCAAAAAACAGGTCAATATCTGAAACCAATGAATCCCAATCTCTAGCATAGTATTTTTTAGCATAAGGATTAAAATTAAGACAATGTTTACATTTTAAATTACATATTGTTGCAGGTAAAAAGGAAATGGACGAAAAAACTACTTTATTATATTTATATACATTATAAACAGATATAAATTCTTCTATAATAAAATAATCTTCATTCTTTTTATATCCATTTTGGGTAAGCTGCTCAATTGGCATCACTCTAGCACTTTGTGACATTGTAACAATAATTCCAATGCTGTCTTCTTTTTTTACAGCGTCAAAAGGAATACATTCCAATTCATTAATGATGCTTCCTTGCTTCTTTTTATCATTATCAATATAACATATGATATTTATTTCATTTTGAAACATCTTTACAAACTGCGTACCATAGTCCCCTGCACCAAATAAATAGTAGCTCTCTTTTGATTTCATCTTTTGGTATGCTTCATCAAACTCATGCCCCTTATTTTTCCACTTCATAGCTTTATTTCTCCTATGTTGCTATTCAAAATATGTCTATATCTTAAAATTCTCTCGTATTCATTGACATTTGTTTCTTCATACTCTGATTGATACTGAAGCATTATCTCTTTACATTTTTCAAATACCTCTTTATTATTCTGTCTCAATGCAATTTCAGCAACATTACTTGCATGGTATGCATAAAATCTCTTTACATATTTCACCACATACTCATCTATTTCTTTTTTTGTAAACTCGTTAATGATGATCTCATAAGCTTTTAACCAATCTTGTCTATTTTTTAATTTTACAGTATGGCATCCTGAATCAGCCCTTTGAAAATAATGATAGTATGGTATATCTACATAACATACTCTATTTGTATTCAGTGCAATCTTAGCCAAATACAATACATCCCCACCCAAACTAAGACTTTCATCAAAAATCATCATATTCCCTGCAGCATCCTGTAATATACTTTTTTTATATAATTTATTCCACATATATGCAAAGCATCTATAAGAATCTCTTTCATACAAATATCTTAGAAACTGTTCTCTGTCAAAAGGATCATCAGATACTTTTTTTCTATTTCTAACAAGAATAGATTCCTCCCCACGTTCTATAAACCAGCCTGCTGTGACTAAATCAACTTTTTTAAGCTCCATTGCCATTACAAGTTTTTCATACATATCAAGCTCTATCCAATCATCACAGTCCAAAAAACCTATATAATCTCCTGTTGCTAATTGCAATCCTGTATTACGCGCAGCACTTTCGCCTCTATTCTCTTGATGAATCACTTTTATATTTGAATAGTTCTGCTCAAATTCATCTACAATCTTTCCAGAAGCATCTGTTGAACCATCATCAATACAAATAACTTCCATATTCTTATATGTTTGATTCAATGCACTTTGTAGACAACGTCTAAGATATTTTTCTGTATTATATATTGGTATTATTAAAGAAACCTTTTTCATTCTAATGTTACCTCTGTATTGCATGTTCAATAAGATTGACTATCCGTTCACTTGCTTTTCCGTCCTCTAAAACTTCATGTTTTCTCAAAAATATATCTATATTTCTTTTATATGTTTTATTACAAAATCTTTTGATATGTTGCATTAATTCATCATTTGTATACGCGGCTGGAAAAGGTAACTTATTGAGATCCCACATTAATTTCCCACGCTCTTCTACATACTTATCTAAATCATCTGTATATAAAAATACTGGCAGATACATATTAATCGCATCAAAAGCTGAACTAGAATAATCTGTTATAAATACATCTGATGCCGCCAACACTTCATTCATATCATCTGCATGACTTACATCAATAATATATTTTGATTTATTTTTTAATGGCATCTCCTTCATCTGTGCTGCTAATTGCGGATGAAGTCTTAATAAAATATACCATTCACCACCAAATTTATCCTTTAGTGTCTCTGTTAATAATGTAAAATTCAGAGTAGGTATATCTGCAAAAACCTGTCTCTTTCCATTCTGACTACCTCCGCGAAAAGTAGGTGCAAACATTACAATTTTTGCATTAACAGGTATTTGATATCGTTCTCTTATTTCCTTATATAATTTTTCTCTTTTCGTATAAAAAATGTCACATCTAGGTGATCCTGTTTTTATAATTTTTCCATCATAAAGTAACATTTTTGGATAACGTTTCGTACACCATTTCGAATTTGAAATTACATAGTCCACAAGCATTGAATCATATCTACTCACCAAATATGCCATTTTAGGAAATAACTTTCCCCTAAATTTTCCTACTGGCTTCATTTCAAGAGCTGCATGCCATGTTTGAATATAAAGCTGTCCTTTCCTTTTTGCTGTTCCATACTCTTTCCTACTGTTGTCTATCCATACTTTTGCTGTTGTCAGATGAAACACTCTGTTCAAAAAAGTATTTTTTACTTTTCTAATTCCTGTTGGAAACTGCTTATTCATATTATTAACAAGCCAAACTATCTCACAATCCGTCTTTCTCTTAAGTATCTCCTCTGAGATGTATCTTGGGTTACAGCAATATCCTCCATCACCTTCAAACGTAGTAAATACTATTTTTTTCCTATTTACTGGAAAAATCTGCATCATTTTATAGAACATATATGTTCTATGTGCCTGCCTTTTCCTTTTGCTTATAGATTTATCTTCTGGTCTGTTTCCCAAAATATTTTTCCTCTTTTCTATCACGTATTGCTATATCAACCAAATTCTGTGGGATAGACTGTTCTACTGTGATATAATCCTCCAGGAAATCTATCTCTCCCCAAAAATAGTCTGTTGTGTCCAATACTTCAAAATTATATTTTTGTTCAGTTATCAATTCAGTTATGGCACCTTCAAAATAGGCATTAAATACTTTTTGTTCCATCAACTTTGTAGTAACCGTTTTTAACGATAGAATGATTTCCTTACTTATTTTAGCAATACCTATAAATTCTCCTTCTCCCTCTCTACAAGAAATTTGCTTACTGATCTCAACTAATTTTCCATTTTGAGTTTTTACTTTCATAGCTTCCTCATCACAGGATTTAAACTCAACAGGCAGGACCATATCTCCTTCTGCCAAAAACATTTCATTAAAAATCTCTGGTGCACAAAGCGTATCAGCATGCATATATATCAAATCTTCATCATTTTTTATTGTGTTACATGCCATAAAAAATGAGCCGAGCACATTCATAAATTCATAAAATGGATTATATACAAACGTTATTCCTTCTATGTTTCTTAGAAGTTCCTCGATCTTTTTATGCATATATCCTGTTACAATCACAATATCTTTGATGCCATTGGCATGTAGTAATGCAATATTATATTCTATCAGCTTTATACCTTTTATTTCCAGAAAACACTTCGGTCTGTCATTTGTAACATCACCCAGCCTACTTCCTTTTCCTGCTGCCATAATGACTGCTTGCATTTTTTATACCTCCTGCTCACTTTAGTGGGTATCCAATCGATAGTTTGAACGTCTACTTTCAAACTTCCTGTCATAACACCTACCCTTGACATTCTTCGGTGTGAGATTTAGTATCTCTTAGACAGCGTTCCTTGACGCCTTAGAAATTCTTCTCACACTTATCTTCTCCCACATATAATAAGTGTATATTTCTATCAAACATGACTATAGTGAATTTCTTATAATTTTGAATAATATATCCTTCCCTTGATATAGCTTGTCATTCCCCAAGTTTCCTGTAATCTGATCTGTGAGCATTTCCACAACACTGCTCTCAATACCAAGTGTTTTTAATGTATAATCAATCCCTAGTTCATGTTGAAATCGCCTAAAATTCTCTACTATTCTACCATTGTCCAATTTTATATCTAATAATTTGAATACAGTTTCAATTTTCCTACTATTTACTTCATACTCACATTCCAACCATGCTGGAAATACTGCTACTAATCCTGCTGCATGCGTCGTTTGCGTATACTCTCCAATTGGATATTGTATTCTATGTGGTAGACATGTTCCAACATTGACAAGATTTAATCCCATAATCATACTTGCATAGCATAATTCTTCTCTTGCAACATGATCGTCTAAATTTTTCTTTAATCTCCGCAGATTTCGTCCTACTATTTCAATAGCTTTCTCAGACAACATTTCCGAGAATAAATTCGCCTTTTGTGCCACATAACTTTCAATGGCATGTGCCAATACATCAAAACCTGTCTCCATAGTAATCTGCTCTGGTACTGTCCATGTAAATTCTGCATCCACAATTGCTATTTTGGGAATGATATACGCTCCTCTAATACCAGATTTGATATGATAATGTTCACTCGAAAGTATGGCTCCTTTGCTCAGTTCACTTCCTGTACCAGCAGTGGTTGGAATCGCTACAATCGGCAACGTACTTTTTTCAGGTTCTTTACCAAAAATCAAATATTGTTCCATATCCTGTATATCTGCTTTTTTTGGTATACCTATTGCTGCTGCCTTTGCCGCATCTAAAGCACTACCTCCACCAAATCCAATTACTAAATTTGCATCTATCTCCCGTCCTAGTTTTATAGCTTTGACAACATCTTCGAGTTTTGGGTTTTGACTTATTGAATCATATACTGCAACCTGCTGAACTGTCTCTATATGTTTAAGACAACCCATCAATTTATCTAAATATCCGTACTTAATTAGAGATCTGCCTGTGGTAACGATCAGAATATTTCCAACCAGGTACTCAGCTATTTTTTGCATTGTTTCCTTTAAAATACCTGTCCCAAAAAATATCTTTGTATTGTATTCAAGTTCAAATCCCTGCATATTCCAACACTTCCTATAAGTTTTCTATTCTAACTTCTCTGTCGCTTCTTGTATCCTCAAGTATTTTGATTCTTCTTTCAAATAAATCTGACAAACTCCTATAAGTATCCTTATATAGTTGATACATATATGTATACTTTTTGTGATTTTCCCTATTGGGCTTAATAATCATACGAACAGATGTAAATTTACTTGCTGCCGCTTTAATTTGCGTAAATATACCTTGTCCTGTTAAAACAATCATTGCGGCTCCTGTTGAAGTTGTTTCAAATTCTGAAAGTACTAAAATATCCTTGTTTAAAATATCCGCCTTAATCTGTGAAATCAAGTTTAAGCGTGCAAGTCCACCAGAAACTCTAACAGTTTCTACTGTTATACCCGTATCTTGTATTGCTTCCACCATATCCATATCAATAAAACCTGTACTTTCAAATACTGCTCTTGTCATATCTTTTCTGGTATGCATCCTCTCCAATCCAAAAAAAACTCCACGTGCATGATTATTCCATATAGGCGTTCTCTCTCCCAGAAGATACGGAAGAAATATCAACCCTTTAGCACCAATATCTGATTCGCCTGCATCCTTTTCCATGATTTCATATGGATATTCCTCCCGCTGGTAATAACACTGTTTTACCCACTCTATAAGCCCTCCACCTAAATTATTAGATCCTCCTACAATTCTTGCATCCTCTTGATAAAACGGCAGATCATATATTTTTAAATTAGGTCTTATTTCTTTTTTCCTACTCAAAGTGCGAAAAACTGTCACAGTTCCAGATACATCACTTGCTTCCCCTTCCTCAGATACCCCACTTCCTATAAATGAGCATATTGCGTCATATGAGGACAGAACAATTTGAGCATTTGCATTGATCCCAATTTCACTTGCAATCGTTTTATAGATGACTCCAACTTTTTTGCCAGTATTCTCTACTTTGGGGAACTTTTCTATTGGTATGTCTAAACGCTCCAAAAGTTTTTGTGGATACGTTTTCTCCTCCGAAACATAATGATATTTTAATGCATTTAAATAATCTGTTATGACTACACCACATAATTTTTGAATCAAGTAATCGTTTGGTGTCAAAAAATACTTCGTATTTTCAAAGACTTGTTGCCTGTTATTTTTTACCCACATGATCTTCGGAAGCATAAGACTGCAAGAAGCATCCAAACTTGTTTTTTTCCTAACTAATTCAAACAAAGAAATTTTTTTTAATTCTTCCACTTCTTTTTCTGCTCTTTTATCTGATATCATCAGTGCAGGCATAAGAGAATCTCCATTGCTGCCAACACATACCAAACACGACGCAGAAGTAGTTACTGTAATATAGTCTACCTTACGTACTTTTGAATCTCCCACTACCTTTTTCATTACAATCTGTGTTTTACTCCACCACTCCTCAGGATTTTGCTCCACACATTTATCATTGATTGCAGTCTTAATTGGCTCTGCTGCACTTCCAAGTTTTGTTCCTTCAAAATCAAACAGGATACAGCGCACACTTTTTAATCCCATGTTGATAACCATTACATTTCCCATAATCTGCGCCTCTTAACTCCTATCTAATAATCTTAACTTTTTTTTAGTCATTTCCACTATTGCAGAATATATATATCTTTCAATGCAGACCGCCTGAAAATCTTCCTCTTGAAAAGCACCATTTTGATATGCATTTTGAATCCCCTGTCTATAAGCTCTTTTTATATCTGTTGATATATTAATTTTTTTAACATTTTCATATTGTAATAATTTCACTAATATCTTATCAGACATTCCGCTTGCGCCATGTACAACAAATGGAAGTGATGTTATATTTGCTGTATATTCTATTAAATCATACTGTAATTGTGGTTCTTCTTGATACATTCCATGTACATTTCCAAATGCAACCGCTATAAAATCTATCTCTGTTTCTTTTACAAACTTGGAAATATCCTCTCTTCTTGCTATATTCTCCCTTATATTATCTTCAATGCCTCCTACCTGTCCTACTTCTGCTTCCACCATCACATTCTTGCTATGTGCATATTTTGTAATCTGATTTGTTATTTCTATATTTTCATTAATATTTTTATCAGAAGCATCTACCATTACAATATCCCATCCATTATCTACAGCATCCTCTATAAGCTCCACATTCTTACAATGGTCAAGATGCAGCCATACATTAATGTCCATATTTCGCGTATAACTTGTAACAAATTCCCTAAACTGTTTACGTGGAATTGCAGAATATACTTTGGCTGAAGTCTGTAAGATAATATCTCTTTTTGCTCCTTGAGCAGCATCCATAACGGCCTGCGCTGAATCGATATCCCATACATTAAAGGCGAAATACTGCTTTGAAATTATGTAATTATCCATTGACATCATCCTTCCATACATCCTGCTTTACCCTAATACAAACAATATCTACTCCAAATATCTCTCAGGTTCATTTAAAAATATATCTGTCACTCCTTGATTCTCTAGCACACTTATATCTAATTTTGTTCCTGTTGGTTTTTCTGGATAAAGATGTCCTGTAAACCATGCTCTTACATCATAACCTGCAAGTTCCTCGGTAGATAAATCCAATCCCTTCCAGAAAGGATGCAACGCACGAATCCCTTCGCATCCTTTTAATTTGTACATGCAGTCAGAAACTTTACTATCCAAAATCCCTATTTGTACCTCTCTATCTAACTGGTAAATCTTTTCAAGAGACTTTGCATAAAAACTAGAGTAAATAATAGAGTGTTCTACTCTTCTCTTATGAACCAATTCCACCACTCTTTCTTCTATACCCAAATAAGGATACATTCCTGTCTTTAGCTCAATATTAAGTAACATCCCCTTTTTTAAACGCTCTTCCAATACGTCCAGAACCTCATCCATTGTAGGAATTGACTGGCTTGGATTTATATCTGCATAAATGTGAAGTTTTTTCAATTCAGAAAGTGTATAGTCTCTTACAAATCCAATCCCTTCTGTTGTTCTGTCTACGCGTTCATCATGAATGACTACAAGTTCTTTGTCCTTTGTGAGTTGAATATCTAGTTCAATTCCTGTAAGCCTCTCCACTTCCATAGCTTTTTCAAATGCTAATATTGTATTTTCAGGATACCTTTGACTGCATCCTCTATGTGCCCATATTTTCAATGTTATCTCCTTATAAAATTTTCTTCCTTCACATTAAACTTTTCGCATCTCTGCTTTTAAGAAACTTTCCATAATATCTGCCATCACTATTGACTCTCCACGTGTCAATTTAAACTCACTACTGGCATTTCCATTTATTGTTGACAAAAAATCACTAATTTCGTAGCGTAGTCCGTCACCAAGAAATATTTCTGAATATTTCTCTATCTTTTTTGTATCTTCATAATGCACTTCAAAATAAGAAGTTTTCCACCAAGGTGCTTCCGCAACAATATATCCTTTGGTTCCAGCAATTAATAGTCTGCCCTCTGATTTCACCCCAAGTCCACAAGTTGCTGTTGCAATCCCTGCTGGATAACGTAATGAAACTTTTGTAAAAATATCTAAACCATTTTCGTTTTTGATAGTATCAAATTGGACTGTTTCAAAATCCTTTCCAAATAGTTTTAATATTGGAAAAATGACATAACTCCCAAGTTCTGTAAAACTTCCCCCATATACGCTATCCGTCATCTCCCTGTTTTCTTGCTGCTCAAGTTTCGTAAAACATGCCTCTACATTGCGTATATTTCCAATTGTTCCGCTACAAGCGATCCCTAATAATTTATGGAATCCTGGACAATACGCTGTCTTGATCCCTTCAAATAGAATCAAATTTTTTTCTTTCGCATATAAAAACAATTCTTCAGCCTGCACTTTTTTTAAAACCATTGGTTTCTCACATAATACATGTTTCCCATGTTCTAATGCTGATTTAATATATCCGTAATGTGTTTCGTGGGGCGACGCAATATAGACAACATCTACTGCGCGATAAAATTCCTCAAGATCTTTATAAGCGTCAATCTCCCATTTGTCAGCAAACTTAACTGCACTTTCTATGTGTGGATTATAAACGCCTTGCATACTGATACCACTAACCAACTTTGCCTCTGGAATAAACCGTTCCCCAATTCTCCCTGTACCTATCATTCCTATTCTTTGAATAGGACTATTTTGCTCACGAAGCATTGTACTGGAAATATTTTTTGTTCGTTCGAGATAAACAACCTGGCAATAATCTTTTAAATAATCAAAATGCCCTATCCAGTCAGAGCCAATTGCAAAGATATCAATATGATATTTTCTAATATCATTTACTTTTTGTCCTGGTGTTTCTTCTATAATTATTTCATCTGGGAATCCAGCTTTTCTCACATTCTCGATGCGCGTCACCAGTGAATCAACCACATTCAGTTTCCCTCTTGCTTTGTCATATGCCTCTGTTGTTACACCGACAATCAGATAATCCCCCAATCCCTTTGCTCTCTGAAGCAAACGATAATGTCCTTCATGAAAAAGATCAAATGTACCATATGTAATTACTTTTATCATGAAATTTTCCCCTTTACAAATTGATAGACATTTGTTCCGCATGTTCCATCAGTATTCGCATTAATTTTTGAAAATGCTTGGAGTTGTCTCTTCTTATCAAATTGATTTCCAGTTATATCATTATCTATAAAATCTTTAAGCGAATTAAATGCACTTTCTAGCAAACAATACTGCATCCATTCCGATTCCTCCATAAAACCTGGTTCATACTTTTCTAGTTCAGCATAATCAAACTCAATTTCAACTTCTTCATATTCTTTTGTATTGATATTGATATTGTAGAGTCTTCGTTCGGGTGTATACCATATTCTACAGTCTGACTTTCCGTATTGTGGTATTGTAATAATAAAACCGCCCATTCCTCCAGATAAAAAATAACCATTTTTTCCACGGTTTTCAAACTTTATTGGAAGTGTCCATTCCTCCATTTTTCCAGTTTCCTTATCAAGTGATAAATACATATTTCCCCAATATGGTGATATTACAATTTCTTCCTTACTATTCTCTGGAAAAGAATCTTCTTTTTTAGAAAACACCATTACGCCAAACGTTTTTTCATCACTACAAACATCATATGGCCATTTTATTGACTTGAAATTACTAGGCACTTGATCGTATTCTTTTATTTCTCCAGTCTTAGGATTCCAACACGTCAATACCATACCTCTTAATGGAATAAGCCACAGATTTTCTCCATCAAGTATAATTGTTCGTATTCCAGAATTATGTTTAGAATTACAAACTACCTTTCTTATCTGTAATGTATCTATATCCATAAATAAAAAACTGCTATCCTCAGGAGAGGCAAATACTAGTTCGTTTTCATAGCAGCAAAAGCCGCCTGCATTCCATTCACCATTTATATTTCTTACATGAAATTGTTTTGTTCTTGCTATATAATTAAGTTCTTCTGTTTCTATATTAAAGCGTATAAGAAAAGGATACTGTTTCGGAACCAAAAATATATATTTATCGTTATACCAATAACTGCAAAATGCTCCTCGTTTCGTAATCTCTTCCTTAAAACTAACTTTTTTAATTTTTTTGTTCTTTATAACAAGAAGATGCTGTGCATTACTTGGAATTACATAAATTTTATCCTTGATTTCAATTGCCCTTATATAATATCCTCCACCAGAATAACCACTTCCTAAGTCCATATAAAATTTGTAATGATAATCATTTTTTTCAGAGAACCAAAGCTGATTACTGTTTGTGACTTGATATCTATCATTTCCCCACATATCAAACCCAATAGTTATCTTTTCACCACGCCAGTCATCTTCCTCTGGCAGGGAGTCAATATAATTATTTAAAATAAACAGGGGCTTCCCTACAACTCCAAATAACGATGTTACACTTGTCGCAGAATCACCTATATATGCATCACTCAATGCAATGGACATTTCTATATCAGGGTTTTCATCCAATATCCCTATTTTTTCTTGCACAAATTCTTTTTTCAATGTATCATATTGAGATCTATATTCTTTTCTCATCGAATCAAACGTAGATTCCATCAATGGATGTGGGCGCCACAAAAGACAAACATCTTCTCTTCCTTTAAAGATATCAAAAACATACCTTACCTTTTTTAAGAATATGTCTGTATTCCCCAACATTCCTCCAATGCTGGTATTATAGAAATACACTCTTTTGTCTTTCATCTTTTCTAATTGAGCATCACTTAATTTCCACTCTGCTGGAAAACTGGGCGGATTTTGGCACTTATGTATCACACTGTCAAACTTTGGAGAACCCAGGGCCAAAAACTTACTGTCCGAAATTCTTTCATCAAAAAATTTCCTATACCTTTCTGACTGAATCACAATATAGTCTGCATTGATATATGCAGGACATAATGATTGTCCCTCACTCATTCCGCCAGACGTTGTATAATATGGAATATATACAAGCTTGTCCGTAAACTTTTTTATATTTTCTGAAAAGAAAAATGGATGTATACTTGTTACCAAATTCATATCATCATATGGATTATGTATATAAATCATATCTGGTCTATGCTGCTCAAAATCAAATTCATTATACTTTGTAATCGGCACATACATTGGATACTGATCTGCTTCATAATGCATCTCACGAAAACTTCCATCTGGATTCTTGTCATAGTATGGTATAGGAATTACATAAGCATCACAGTCTGGATCTGCATCCGCTGCCATCCACACACTCTCTAAGCTATCCCACATACTCGCCTTATAGGGAAGAAAAACCGCCTCTATTCGAATTTGTATATCATTTCTAACACTATTTGTAACTTTAATCAACTTCTGGCGAAGCTGCTTATAGACTTTGTTTTTATTAATTTCTTTATAATTTTTTTCCAATTCTTGATGAAACTGGTAAATAAGTTCGCAATATTCTTCTAATAAGACTACTGCACGATGACCTTCACCCTCTGCCTTTTCAATCAGAGTGCCTACAGTAATTCCACTTGCCTGACAATTTTCTAACAAATCCATTGCTGGTTGGATGCTACCCTGCTCAATATATTTTTTGATTTGCTCATGCACCTCTTCCATCTGACTGAGCTGATCCTCTATTTGTTGTTTCTGCGCTTTTCTCATTTTCTGCTCCCTTGACTTTCATTGGCTATATATGATACAAATCATTATTATCTCAACAACTCTACTATATTTTAATAAGGCATATCGGTTTCCATTTCTGGAAATGTCAATGATTTCCACACTTGAAATACTATAATAAACTTACTCACAACAGTATTTCAAATATAGAATAATACCATTGGCTTCGCTCCCCGTTACATCTGTCTGAGGTCATTGTGTACTACTCATTCAGTTCACGAGGTCTTGGCATACCCGATTCGCGCATGGCTGTCAACAACCATAATGCTTATTCTAATGCCGTTGTTTCTTTTTATTTTCAACAAATAGGATGCAGTCCGGTATTATTCCGGTAAAATTAAGACTTTCGCCACAATTCATCTGCAACATATTTTTCATGAACTACTATAATAGAAATTACTTATTTATGGTATGTTGTTGTTCCGCCTTACCGCGTTTTATTGCATTTTGCGCGGCATTGATTTTTTTATCAGCTTGATATCCACAACTACTACAGACAAATAGATCTTTGTTACCTGTTGTAGATGCGCCACATACACTACATTCTGTACTGATTCCTTTCCCAAATACCTCTACAATCTCCACTGCATTTTCTTTGCATTTTTGTTCTAATCTATTCCGAATAAATCCTTTTCTCCAAACAGTGATAGAATAATTAATTTTACGGTTATGACCTGCTATAGAGTTTCTAGGAAGCTTGGGTAAATAAATTTTATAAGGCTTTTCTTGTATGAGCAGACGATTGATTTCCTGATTGATATAAGCTTCTAATCTCGCATCTAGTTTTGCTTTACGTGCCTTATATTTTTCGCGCCCTGGATTGTTTGCCTTCTCTCTATAATATGTTTTACTGGCAGTACGCATATACTCCACCAGTTCCTCATGCAATTTTCCAAACTGTTCTCCATAGATAGTCCCGCGATCTGTGGTAAACATCTGCCATACTCCAATTGAAATCCCAATCTCATTTTGATAATCCTTGTGTTGTTGAATTTTAACTTCAATAGGAACATCAATCTTGATACTAGATCTATTAGGCATTAACTTGATATATAGCTGTTTGTTATAACAGTTTTCATCTGTAAGAGGTATAAATACACGTTTCCTATTCTCTTTGGTAGAAATAAAAATGCCTTGCTTTTTTCCGCACATACCATATCGATAGGCTCTTTCTGTGATAGAAAAACCATCCTCTTTGTCAGTATGAAGTTTGCACAATTTCCTGCGAACCTGCCTACACAGATATTTATTGAGATTTTCTACACCAGCAGACGGCAAATTTGTCATCTGTGCAAGTATATCGTTAAACTGTTGTGCCATAGCTTTTGGAACTACGATCTCTTTTCCATTTACGATATTGTCAAAACATCCACTGACTTTGATTACAAACCGAAGATAATGTCTATCCGCAGGAGTAAATCGATCATTGACACGAATCGCATCTAATATATCGTTTTTGGTTTTAGACCACTGTGTCTTGATATCTCCTAACGCATCAAAGACAGCAAGATAAAAATAGACAGCAGGAAGCCCTAACTGACTACGCAAACCGCTCGCAGTCATTTCATTTTGTACAGTATAGCCTGGATAAATCTTAGACAAGCTACTAATCCCACCATATCGTTGGTAAACATAATTTTTTACCTTACTGTAATCCTGTGCAATTTCCTGAAGCTTGCACATATCCTCATGTGGAATAGGTTCTTTATTGTATTGATGTATAGTTTTACAAATTTTTCTTGACGGCATCATTTATTTTATATAACTATAGGTATAATTGTTGTAATGGTAAAATTATAAACGAATTCATTAAAAATCATTCTTACTACCTATCGTGGATTGCTTAATTCTGCGAAAAAGGAAAAATGCGTATTTTTACTTCTTCCTGTTGATTTATCGACACAATTTTATCACAGTTTAATAGCAATGGCAATTGTTTTTCAAAAAAATCCACTAAAAATCCCTGTACATAAAATTATTTGATGCAAAAAGTGAGGAAACAAGCCTTTTTGGGGTCAGTTTTAGGGTCAAAATCCCATAATTTGGAAAGGAGAATTCTATGGCAAGGCATGGAGAAAATATTCGAAAACGCAAGGATGGACGTTGGGAGGGACGCTATCTTACATATAGCGAAAAAAAAGAAAAACAAATCTATCACTCTGTTTATGGTAAGACTTACAAGGAAGTAAAAGAAAAGCTGATTGCACAAAAAGATCTTTTAAAAAATCCAATTAGACAAGTTATAACTACATCCGAATCTTCCAATATTTCTTCTTATGAAATACCTTTGTTTCAAAATATTGCACAAGAATGGCTTACAAAAATAGAAATTTCAAGAAAACCATCAACCTATATAAAATATCGTATAACCTATCACATTTATATAGAAACTGCCTTTTATGATATCCCAATATCGCACATAACAGAACAACTTGTTAAGTAAAAGATTTCTGCTCCCTTATCAGATAGCGTCTTAAAAAGTATCTATTGTGTGATTAATCAAATTGTAAAATTTGCGTCTGTACAATATGGTATACCTATTTCGACTATCCAAAGACCTATTTGTACTGAACGAAAAAAATCCATTGAGGTTCTCACCAAAACAGAACAATCAAAGTTATTTTCTGTTCTTTATCACGAAACAAATACTTTTAAAATGGCAGTACTTTTGTGTTTATATACAGGTTTTCGATTAGGAGAATTGTGTGCTTTAAAGTGGGAAGATATTGATTTTTCAAATCAGTTGATTTCAGTTGCAAGAACGGTGCAACGACTTCATGTAGAAGGACATGAGACAAAGACAAAATTACTTGTAACAGAACCAAAGAGTTCATATTCGCGCCGTGAAATTCCACTATCACCGACGATATTAGAATTGCTTATGTGCTTTCAAAACAATAAAGAATATGTGTTTGGTGGAAATGATCCACTAGAACCTCGTACATTACAATATCAATTTAAAAAAATATTGCGTGAGGCTGGTATTCCTAACAAGAAATTTCATATTCTTCGACATACTTTTGCTACAAACTGTGTAGAGGGTGGTGCTGATGCAAAGAGTCTAAGCGAACTTTTAGGACATTCAAATGTGCAAATTACACTAAACCGTTATGTGCATCCATCAATAGATATTAAGCGAAAACATATCGACGAATTAGCAGTGTTTTATGGTCAAATTCATGGTCAGACAGACTAAAAATTCCTATATTGGACAAGAATCAAACTTTTTCGCAGAATTAAGCAATCCACGAAAAACAGGTATCTAGCAAATTGCTAGATATCTTATTTTGTATGATTATCTAATCCATAAAAATCTCTTTGCATCTCTTACTTATATGGACTAAATTGTTATACAAAACTAAAATCCTATCTATAAATACTTGAATTTTAACTATCCCTGTGCTATGATAATATCCCATCTTTGACAGTTGTTCAAAGAAAAAATCGCTGTATCCCTTGTGTTTATTGGGATTCAGCGATTTCCTGCATTGTCGCAAAATATGGTAATTTATTCCCACCCCTTACTTTTTCTCAATGGCTTTCATTTTACATAGAATAAAACTAAAAATTTGACACAAAAAAGCAGGTATTATGCAGCCTGCAAGTGCTTTTTCTATCATTCAACTGTCAAACTCCCGCGTAAAGACAGTAAGCGTATGAAAACAAAATTTTTTATAGTTGACATTCTGGGTTTTGCGGAATATAATTTCAATACAGCTGAATAGACAGTTCGGCCCGATT
>CAJUHQ010000011.1:0-47906 GCA_910586095.1 uncultured Lachnospiraceae bacterium
CACGCGGCTGTTAACCGCGGGGTTGTTGGTTCGAGCCCAACTCGGGGAGCTATAGAGAATGAGAGATGTGTATATTTATAAAAAATTGAACATAGAAATGCATAAGAAGCATATAGATAGCATAGAATATAGTAGGGCGACTTAGCCAAGTGGTAAGGCGTGGGACTGCAACTCCCTGATCGTCGGTTCAAATCCGTCAGTCGCCTCTTTAATGTAAAACTCGAATAGTATTCGAGTTTTTTTGTTACCTATTTTTCTCATTGACCATTAACACTTAAAAGAGAGCAGGAATGTACCTTGTGTTTTGAAAAGAAGCATGTTATTCTGTAGATAAAAAATGAAAGGCTAGAAAGGAGATACTAGGAAAGTATTTTTACAAAGGAGGGGTTAAAAATGGTATTGATTGTCATGATTTGGCTTTTGCTGTTAGGGATAGGAGTGAGATACTCGAAAGAAATGGCCAATGTAGCGTTGAGCAGAGAAAATACAACTGCACTCAGGGGAATCTGTGCAGTTGAGATTATGATCGGGCATTTGGGAGGAGCCACAGGTTCTCTGGTTCTTTATCCAAACCAAAAAGCGGGTATTTTATTTGTGGGGGTCTTCTTTGCCATCTCTGGCTATGGGCTCATGTACAGTCTGTCGTGTAAAGAAAATTACTTGGATACATTCCTGAAAAAACGTCTGTCAAGGTTGCTCATTCCAGCGTATAGTATTTTTGCAGTGGGGATTCTGGTTTGCAGCTACCAGGAGGAGAAAGTAGAGGAACTCTGGAATTTGCTGAGCCCAGAGCGCTTTTTTAATGGAACGAATTGGTTTGTTTGGGAATTGGCTGGTATGTATCTTGTTTTTTATCTTTGGGCAAGGTTTTGCCAGAACTATGAGAAGGGGCACTGGATTTTATTGGGGCTGTCAATACTTTTCACAGCAATAGCCTATTGGTTGCAGTTGGACAATCCGTGGTATGGAAGTACGCTCTGCTTCTGGCTTGGCATTGTATATTACATAAAAAAAGATAAGTTTGAGCAGATTTTTGTGTGCAGGCGGGCATTTCTGAAAGGTACGATCTGTACTTTGTCTATGATGGTTTCTATAGGAACATTTTTTTGCTTGGGGGGGGTAGCGGGAAAACTGGTGGCAAGAAATGCCGCAGCTTTGCTTTTTGTGATGATCCTTTTGATAGCGCTCTACAGATTCAAAATTGGCAATAGGGTATCAGTATGGTTGGGAAAGTATTCACAAGAAATATTTTTGTTTCATCCTCTTTTTATATATTGGTTTAGGGACTGGATTGTCAATGATGCGGTTTACTGTCTGGCAGTGATGGGCGCAACAGTTCTAGCTTCTGTTTTGTATGAAATTTGTGCAGGGCTGCCAAGAAGCCTTTTGGCTTTCTTTCGTTCGCAGAGTACTCGCGGGAAATAAATTCAAAATGGTATAAGTGGCTAAACAGCAGAGAATAGACAGAACAGATGAGAGAATGAAACGTTTACAATATTTTTACGTAGGATTCAAAATAATAGTTCAAGTTGCTATGCTATTCTAGGAGAAGAATTACGATTCCAATGTGAATGGTATTGATTTTGGAGAATGGGATTGTTATGATAAATAGTTCGCGCTTCCCTTTTATTTGATAAATAATTCTACAAATATTTGTGTAAACTTTAATGGACTACATAGTTTTAGTTTGTTCCGTTTTTGTGTCAAATAGGGTAAAACTTTAGTGTTCCTTTTCTGTTCTGTCAGCTCTATCTTTTTCTTAGTATGATCTGTTTTCTTTTAGAACAATGAATTGTTAGGAAGAACGCGATTTTTCAAAAAGCTCTTTTGCAAAGTAAGAGTCCTCAGATACACGTTTTAAGTCCTTCAATGTGATTTCCTAAAAAAATTTTGATTTAAAGAAGCCACCTGATTGCTGTCTTCTTTGTGTCTTGATTCAAGATTGCTAGTCTCTTTACAATAAAGTTATATATTCGACCTCCATTTCTTTGTTTTCTTTTATTTCAACAATCTTTTTATGGATATCTTTTTATAAGTAAGCTTTTTGCCTGCGCTGCAAAGTCGCCAGTTGTATTCTCTACATAGAAGAGAACTATTAAAGCAGAAGTGGGCAGTGGTTGTCTTTTATATCCCAAAAATCAAGTACTATTTACGTTAAGATGAATGAAAACTAGGACATTAAAAACAAAAAAACATGTCACAGTTTCAATAGATACTAGTACCTATGTATCAGATGGAGCTGTAGACAAGGTTTATTGTATTGCGGTAGATGATTTGTTGAACTTTCATAATAAAATAACAAAAAAATAGTGATTTTAACGAAAACAGAATAAAGTATAAAAAGAGCTTGCAAAAAATATAAAAATCCGTATAATTTAGATAAAACTAAAATAGTTTACTATTTAATATAAGAAATGGGAGGAATTATATATGGCAAAGTTGTATATTAATGAAAAAAACCAAAAAGGGCATATTAATGCCGAATTGTATGGAAATTTTTCAGAGCATCTTGGCAGATGTATTTACGAGGGACTTTTTGTGGGGGAAGATTCAGAGATTCCAAATACAAAGGGGATGAGAAATGATGTAGTAGCAGCTTTAAGGGAGATGAAGTTGCCAGTGTTGCGCTGGCCAGGCGGCTGTTTTGCAGATGAGTATCATTGGAAAGATGGAATTGGACCAAAAGAAACACGCAAAAAAATGGTAAATACACACTGGGGCGGTGTGACAGAGGACAATAGTTTTGGGACACATGAGTTTTTTGAATTGTGCGAGCAAATTGGCTGCAAAACGTATATCAATGGAAATGTTGGGAGCGGTTCTGTGCAGGAAATGTCAGAGTGGGTTGAATATATGACTTTTGACGGAGAATCTCCATTGTCTGAGCTTAGAAAGGCTAATGGTAGAGAGAAAGCCTGGAAGATTGATTATTTTGGAGTTGGTAATGAGAACTGGGGCTGTGGCGGAAATATGACTCCAAGTTATTATGCAAACTTATATAGAAGATATCAAACTTATGTGCGCAACTACGATCCCAACCATCCAATTAGTAAAATTTGTGGAGGACCTAATGTAGATGATACATATTGGACAGAGGAAGTATTAAAAACCTGTTTTGAAAATGCTCCTAAACATGTACATGGCTTTATGGATGGTTTATCTATGCACTATTATGTACATCCAGGATGCTGGGAAAACAAGGGCAGTGCCACTCAATTTGATGAGAAGACTTGGTATCAAACACTCGCTAAAGCATTGTATATTGAGACATTGATTCATCAACACAGCGCTATTTTGGATCAGTATGATCCTGAGAAAAAGATTGGTTTAATTTGTGATGAGTGGGGAACATGGTTTGACTGTGAGCCAGGAACAAATCCAGGATTTTTGTATCAGCAAAATACGATGCGTGATGCATTGGTAGCAGGGCTTTCACTCAATATTTTCAATAAGAATTGTGACCGCGTTAAGATGGCAAACATTGCACAGTTAGTCAATGTACTTCAGGCAGTTATTTTGACAGATGGGCCAAAAATGCTGCTGACACCTACATATCATGTATTCCACATGTACAAGTATCACCAGGATGCAATGTTGGTTGACAGCTATCTAGAAGGAGTCAGAACTATTGGGGAGGAGAAAGAAGTAATGGTGCCAAATCTTCAAGAATCTGTCTCTATTGACCAAGATGGCATCATTACAATTACGATCAATAATCTATCTTTGGAAGAGAGTGAAAATATAGAAGTATCTTTTACAGAGCTTTCACCAAGTAAGGTAACTGCGGCGATTTTGACCAACAAGATGAATGAGTACAATACATTTGAAAATCCAGACAATGTCAAGGAAGTTGTATTTGAAGAATTTAAGGTGACAGACAAAGGATTAAGTTTTATTATACCAGCTTGCAGCGTTGTTCAATTTCGTGTAAAATAAAAGTTTTTTAATAAGGTAACTACAAAAAATTAGAGATTGTTCATTTAGTAAATTTGAAGCATAGCTTAAATTTGATAGGTATAAGCAAAATGGGGTATAGTATGGGAGAGCATAGTTCAAAAAAACATTGTGTACAATGTCTTTTGCGGGAGATGGATCAAGAAGCCTATATGGAGAACCTGTATGATTATATTGAACGTTTGGATGAAACAATTAAGGCAAACAAGACGCTCTATGAGGAGCGTCTTGCTATTTGTAAGACGTGCCATTATCTTGAAAATGGTATGTGTAGAGCTTGTGGCTGTTTTGTGGAGCTTAGAGCTGCAATCCATACAAATAAATGCTCCTATAATCAGTGGTGAGTAAGTATATAGGTTAGTTCAATTATATGCCAGTTGCATATCAGAGCTTTTTAGTGTACACTGTATGAGAAGGGGATGAATAGTGCACTACTAGAGAGGATAGGGTATGCGGACGAAAAAAATAAAATCATTGCAAAGAATTGTTATTTTGTTACTGATAACCGCCATCATGGCATTTACTCTTGCGGGGGTGATGGGGGTTTTGTACATAAAGGAAGCCGCAGAAGTTCGGCGTCTTCGTGAAGAACAAGAGCAGGCAGTTCCAGTTATCTCATGGGGAAATAATGGGGAACAGTTAGACGATACATCAGATACAGTGCCAGAAACATCCGGTGGAGACAACTCTCAAATAAGTGCCTTAATGCAGGCAAAAGAAGCGGAAGTCGAACAAGCACTCAAGGATAAAATGCAACAGCTTGTGACAAGTGATGATGGAAGTCCCTTAAAAATGCTTCGTTCATTTTTCCCTGAAAATTTAATTTATTATTATAAAGAGGAATATATGTTTACGCCTGTTTTGGAGGATGTAAAAAAGCATGGACTTCTAGATGAAAACTTTGTCCAGACAGAAGATGGACAGATGCAGTATATGGAAAATGGTGTTGTCGCATCTCATAAGGGGATCGATGTCTCAAAGTACCAAGGACATATAGATTGGCCTAGTGTAAAAGAGGACGGTGTAGAATATGCCTTTATCCGATTGGGAATACGTGGCTATGAATCTGGAAAAATTGTGTTAGACGAATATTTTGAGGAAAATATGAAAGGTGCCAATGATGCAGGTGTGATGGCGGGAGTGTACTTTTTTACACAGGCTGTAACAGTGGAGGAAGCGCAGGAAGAGGCAGCATTTGTCATTGAAAATTTGGCAGAGTATCAGGTGTCTTGTCCAGTGGTATTTGATGTAGAATTGATTTCTCAGACTGGAAAAGGCAGAGCAGATAACTTGACAAAGGAGGAACGCACAGAGATTACGATTGCTTTTTGTGAGGCGATTCGTGCGGCAGGTTATACGCCGATGATCTATGGGAATATTATCTGTTTTACACAATTACTAGATATGGTAAGATTAAATGATTATGAGAAATGGTATGCGTTTTATGATGATTATATGTATATGCCATATGATGTGAGTTGTTGGCAGTACACAGAAAAAGGTAAGATCAAAGGGATCACAGGGTCTGTAGATCTAAATATTGCCTATAAGCCTTTGTGGTAAAGACAAGTTGCTCATTGCGGATACATAAAATTGTGTCGCAATGACTTTGTTATAGGGTATTGATAGGCGCAAACATAAGATATAGGAATTTTGTATGTCAATGACTAAAAATAATATTTGAAGGGAGGATATGACTAGTGGACAAGGAAATTGCAAGGCTACAACAAATGATTGATGACAGCAGTCGTATTGTGTTTTTTGGAGGTGCCGGAGTATCGACAGAGAGTGGTATTCCTGATTTTAGAAGTGTGGATGGGCTGTACAATCAGAGATATGAATATCCTCCTGAAACGATTCTTAGTCATACATTTTACAGAAAAAAACCTGAGGAATTTTTTAGATTTTACCGTGATAAAATGCTGTTTCTTGATGTGGAGCCAAACACAACACACAAGGCACTGGCAAAGTTAGAAGAAAAAGGAAAACTCACGGCTGTAGTGACACAAAATATTGACGGATTGCATCAGGCAGCAGGAAGTAAAAAAGTATATGAGCTACATGGAAGTGTGCTTAGAAATTATTGTGAAACCTGCCATCAGTTCTATGATGTGCAAAAGATTGTAGATTCTTCTGGAATTCCTGTTTGTGCATGTGGCGGTCGCATCAAACCAGATGTAGTGTTGTATGAGGAAGGATTGGATCAAAATATTTTGCAAGGGGCAGTCAAGGCAATTAGCGAGGCAGATATGTTGATAATAGGGGGAACCTCTTTAGCTGTGTATCCAGCGGCAGGGCTGATTGATTATTATCAAGGGAACCGATTGGTTCTCATCAACAAGACGCCTACACAGCGGGACACAATGGCAGATCTAGTTATTATGGGAAGTATGGGGGAAGTTTTTGCACAAATTACAATCTGAAAAATATCTTTTTAACGATAAATAGGTGTTGTTGTCCTATGATAAATTGAGCACAAGTGCTAGAATGGAGAATCGAATGGGATTTGAATATGAGGTTGGAGATATTGTAAGACTAAAAAAACAGCATCCTTGTGGCAATTTTGAATGGGAGATTCTCAGGGTGGGTGCTGACTTTAGATTAAAATGTACAGGATGCGGACATCAGATTATGATTGCGAGGCGCCAAGTGGAAAAGAGTACAAAAGAAGTGCGAAAAAAGTAAAATGTGACGGCGCAATTCTTATAGAGCATATTAAATTGTTATAAGGAGCATCCTTCAAGGTAGATAGAGAACGCCTTGAAGGATGCCTCTTTTTTATGTGTAGAAATATGTCACAATACTCAACTTAGTTTTCCAATGCTCTTCTTTGCTGCCATAATTTTATATAATAAGTTTGGTCTTTGTTAGGAAGTAAGTACGCAGCACAATAGTAAGCGTGCTCAAAAAAGCAATAGTTGGTCCGCGAAATGCGTCGTGCGACAAGCTGCAAAATATTTTCTGCCCACTCTGCCAAAGAAAAGTCCTGGGAGGCCAACCAAGCCGCCAGCGTAAAAGCGGGGATAATAGGCCAGTCTAACTGACCTTTGCAGATGCGGTCAATCTCATGGAGTGAAATTTGTGCCACGATACACACAGCGGCAAATTGTACGCGGCTTAACCATTCCTCTGCCAAAAATGTGGTAGTACTCTGTTTTGGAGGATGGATCATAGTGGCATAAAGCTGTGAGGTATGCTGTTTAGAAAGTGTATCAGCATAAGATTTTGCTTCCTCATACCAAGTTTTTAATGAAAAATCAGTAGATGCTAGAGCCGCCACCATGTCATTTATGTCATCTGGTGGAGCTGGAAGCGCAGCAAATGGATGATTGAGATCTTTATAGTTCCATAGAACTAGGCCTTCATCATCAATAGTTTCGTCTAGTGGTGGGTCTTGGGCTGTGTTTGTAATTGCCTCAAATGTGGATGGCTGTCCGCTAAGCTCTTCAAGTGCTAAACGTACCGCATTGATACTACTTGCAGATTCTTGGCAGGATACTGTACATTTTGCAACAGGTGAGACATTGCCACTTTCGCGGAGAGAAGAAAGCCCATTAATAATCGCTTCTGTACTATTTTGAATATAATCGACATTGGGGATTAATAATTCAAAATTAGCCCATTGGCAGAGCGTGTGAGCTCTATCATTCTCAGGATTGGCAGCAGTGTATACAGCAAGACGCTCTAGTTCATAACGATTGCCATCTTCCATAAAACAGCAAAAAATCCATGAAGGTTCAGCCCATTCACAATCATGACGATTTTCAGATTCAAGGACTTTATAATAACAATCACGAGCCTTTTGATATTGTTCTTTTTTAAAATAGTAATCTCCTAAGTCATTGTAGGCAGATGCGTTGTGGGGATCGGACAAAACACCGAGTGCAATATAGTGTTCGGCCTGTGTTTCTTGCTCTAGATCGAGGTAGGAAAGGCCTGCAAATGTATATCTAGAAGTGGTGGGGCCTTTAGATAGTCCCTTTGTTATAATATTTAGTGCCTTTTGAGGCTCATTCATATGCCGATAGAGATTACATTCTACAACATAACGGTCAGAAGTATCATCGCGGTCTTCACAAGTTGTAATACGGTTTAAGACATCTTGACATAGTGCCCATAGTTGATTTTGAACGGTTTCGTCGTAGTGGTCTATGATTAGTATCAACAATGCAATAAAGGAGCAGAGATCTTTTTCAGGTACCTTAGACAGTAAAGATTGATCCTGAAACCAGATAGGCACAAGCTCAAGGCTTTGTTCCTGTCCATTCCATAGGCAAGAGCCATAATACAGGAGTGCTTCCGATACATTTCCAGATTGATATAGATGACTGGCTTTTTCAATAATCTTTGATTTCATAGATTTCCTCATTTCTGCGCTGCTTTTTGCGTATTTCAAGTTTGCGGATGTAGCGCGGACACAAACTTGAGAGTAAAATCAATAGATCTATTTCCTCTACTCTAAATGGTTGTGGAAATTAATTGCCCACGACAGATCATAGAAATGAAATTTTCCATCATCCTCTTTTAATCCTTTTCCATCTAAAATTTGTGTGCAAATATGATATGCGGTTTTATTAATGCCATGCGGGAGGATTTCGCCGTTAGTCAGATGAATATTGAATTGAAAAATGTCTTCTGTATAGACATTTGCATCTTGGCTTGTTGATATATAAACGGTATGGTGCTGGGGCTCTTCGCTGTCAGGATGCTCGATTCCTGTAAAGAAACCATTCCAGACTTCAAGTCCCCTGGATTGCATCTGACCAATAATAAAAGGCTTCAATAGTTGAATGGCCTTGTCATTTAGATGGTATTTGTGAATACGCATTTGTTCTGCTAGCGCATAAAAATTGCTGGTGATGCGATGCTCCATTTTGTCGAGAAGTAAACCGCTTATCTTGGCATTGAGTTGGTCTATTATAGTTGTAGAATCTTGCATGTCGATGCCTGGAATCAGAACAGCACTAATACCTTGTTCAGTGTCAATGTATCGGCAGGAATAGGATACATCGGACATAGTCTGACAATGGGGACAAGTATAGTGAAAAAAAGTACCTTCGTCTAGCACCTGTCTACCTTCTGGCCATATAAGAGTATCAATACAATTGATGGCTGAGGCGTCGAACGTTTGCCCACAAGTACTACATTGAATAGTGATAGTGCTCGTTGCTATAGGATTTTTGGTGATATGGATTGAGTCCACTACATTCACTCCTTTCTGGTGTCAAGGAAAGTCTATTGCAAAGTGTTAGATTCTCCTCTAATTTGACAATTGCGTAGATGATGAACATCTCTTATAGTTTATTATAAAGAATTTGGCTTAAAAATCAAAGACTTTTCAGCCAAATAGAGCAGTTATGTACACATTAAAAAGGAGTTGAGGAGTAAAAATGTGTATGATAAAATGATGATAGAATCATAATGTAGTTTGATTTTATATAATAAGGATACAAGAGATCAAATAGTATTTGTTTCGTTCATTCATTGTTTACAAAATATAAGTACATAGGTAGTCGAGTTTGCAAAGAATTAAAATTACAAACAAAGATACGCACTTGCTGCGGATTGGGAATACATGTGATAATAGTTTCTAAACACCTATTTTTATGCATTGTAGTGTAAGTGTTTAGAAAGCAGTCAATAGAAAGGTAGGAATGTCTGATGAGTTTATATCGCATCATGTTGGTGGATGATGAAGAGGAGGTTCGCAAAGCCATTATTCGCAAGATGGATTGGGAGCAGTTGGGGTTTTCAGTGGTGGGAGATGCCGAAAACGGTGAAGATGCGCTAGAAAAGATTGAGCAGTTAGAGCCGGATGTGGTTATGACGGATATTCGCATGCCTTATATGGATGGATTGACATTGACTGCCCGTATTCGTGAGAAATATCCCTTTATGAAAGTATTAATCTTTTCCGGTTATGATGATTTTGAGTATGCACAGCAAGCAATCAAGCTCAATGTCACAGAATATATTTTAAAGCCAGTGAATGGTCAAGAATTGACAGAGATCTTAAATAGGGTTCGAGTGAGTTTGGATGAAGAGATTGAGCAGCGTCGTGATATTGATGCGCTACGAAAAAGTTATCTGGGAAGTTTGCCTATTCTGCGTGAATTATTTTTAAATGATTTGGTGCGTCGAACCACAGATATAGCTGGGGGGGTTCCTAAGTTGACAGAATATGGTATAGATATTTTGGATGCTCGCAAATGGCTGGTGGCAGTCATTCATGTAGAACAGGTTGAACGAACAGAGACACAGGTACTTTCACTATACCAAGAGTTGATTCCTATCTCGGTTAAGGGACTAGTAGAGGACTATTTAAGACCTTATTGTCGTTTTGCCATATTTAATGCGCTAGAGGGGATCACAGTGATTGCCGCAGTGGACGAAGACAATAGTCAGACAGGGTTGATTAATTTGTTCAATGATATTTGCAAGGAAAGTAAGCGTATGCTGGAAGTGGCCATTACGGTGGGAGTGGGACATAGCTGTGATTCCTTACAGGAAATCAGCCATTCATATCAAACTGCGGTGGATGCATTGGGATATCGCGCTATTGTGGGAAAGGGCAAGACAATTTATATCAATGATGTGGAGCCAGTAAGCCGTGGAAAACTTCAGTTAGATGCGAAGGATGAAGATGAATTGGTAGCTGTCATTAAATTTGGAACACGTGAAGGAATTGAACAAGTGCTCAAAAATTTGTCATCTCGCATGGAAGATGCAAAAGTGCATGCAAGACAATATCAGGTCTATATGTTGTCTATTATCAACAGTATGATTCGACTCATGCAACAATATGATCTGGACATGGACGAGATGTTTGATTCGGAAGCCCAATACGAGGATATTTTGGAGGGACTTTTTCACAGGGAGGAATTTATCTATCGAATTGTTCCTATTGCATGTCGCATGAATGAGGCAATGAATCGGGAGCGCGATAATACGACCAAAAAAGTGATACAGCAGGCTAAAGAGTATATTAGGGAACATTATTCTAATCCAGAATTGTCTGTGGAGATGTTATGCCGCCATTTGCACATGAGTGCTGCTTATTTTTCCACTATGTTTAAGAAAGAGACGGGACAAACATATATTAACTATTTGACAGAGGTACGTCTAAAAAAGGCAGTGGAGTTGTTAAATGAAACAGATGAAAAAACCTATGTGATTGCGCGAAAAGTGGGGTATCAAGAGCAAAATTATTTTAGTTATGTATTTAAAAAGCGATATGGTGTGTCACCGACAAAATATCGGGGAGCACAAGGAATCGTGTAAGTTTATGTATTGTGGGATGATGAACAAAAGTGGAGTGACTAGTAGGGGTTAGAAAGTGGCTAAAGAAAGAATTATGGAGCAGGAAAATGCTACGGATTTGGGAAAAAAGACTAGTATCCGTTACACGATTTTTATCTATTTTACAGTCAGTGCTTTGGTGGCGATCCTACTCATTGGGATTGTTCTTTATGTGCAGATGTCACGTCAACTAACAGCAGCAGTACAGGATGAGAATCAGGCTGTATTAGGACAGATTAATCGTTCAGTGGATTCTTATTTGCGCACAATTATGAAGCTGTCAGATAGTTTGTATTATGGCATTATTAAAAATACTGATTTGAATGTGGAATCGGTCAATAGTCAAATGACCTTGTTGTACGACAATAATAAGGACAATATTGCGAATATTGCGCTGTTGTCCAAGGAAGGTGTTTTGCTAGAAGCGGTGCCGGCAGCACGCCTAAAGACAGGGTTGGATGTGACGAAAGAAGTGTGGTTTAGCAATACGCTAGAGAGAACAGACAACCTACATTTTACGACGCCGCATGTACAGTATATATTCGACAACAATGAGAATCAGTATCGGTGGGTGATTACATTGACGCGTGCCGTGGAGATCACACATGGGACAACCACCAATCAAGGAATTTTATTAATTGATATTCATTATAGTAGCTTGCGGCAAATCCTAGAAAATATTACCCTGGGCAATCAAGGGTATCTATATATGATTAGTGGCACTGGAGAATTGATCTATCATCCTAAGATGCAGTTGATTGAGACTGGACAGATGGATGAAAATATTGAGGTAGCAACAGGGTATCGAGATGGAAGTTATCAGGAGGAGTATGGCAAAGAGAAGCGTGAGGTTAGTGTGAAGTCTGTAGGATACACTGGATGGAAGCTGCTGAGTGTGACGCCAGAAAAAGGGCTTCCTTTAAATAACTTAAAAATGCGCCTTTTTGCAGTGTTTGTGGTGGCTGCCTTTTTGTTGGCACTTGTACTAATCAATACAGTGATTTCCTCACGTATTACCATACCTATTCAAGAGTTGGAGAAGTCTGTCAATGCAATTGAGGCGGGTGATTTAGACACAAATGTGTATAAAGGAGGACCCTATGAGATTTGTCATTTAAGTCGTTCTATTGAAGATATGGCTAGGCGAATTAAGACACTCATGGAGGACATTGTGGCAGAGCAGGAATCTAAACGCAAAAGTGAGTTTGATACGTTACAGTCTCAGATTAATCCTCATTTTCTCTATAACACACTAGACATTATTGTATGGATGATTGAGAATGAACAAAAGCAGGAGGCTGTTAAGGTAGTGACAGCGCTAGCACGTTTTTTTCGCATTAGTTTAAGCAAAGGTAAGAGTGTGATTACTGTTCGTGATGAACTGGAACATGTGCGAAACTATCTAATGATTCAGCAGATGCGGTTTAAAAGTAAGTTTATTTACACTATTGACGCTGATGCACAAGTGATGGATCTGGCATGTTTAAAATTGATGTTGCAGCCTTTGGTGGAGAACGCCATCTATCATGGTATGGAATTTATGGACGGTGATGGAGAAATTTGCGTGCAGGTATATCAAAAAGGAGAAGAACTATGGTTTGAGATACGTGATAATGGACTTGGGATGACAAAACAACAAGTGGAGACGTTACTCGGAGAACAAACACATGTGTCTTCACGTCGTGGATCTGGAATAGGTGTCAAAAATGTAAATGAGAGAATTCGACTGTATTTTGGTGAAATGTATGGTCTTTCTATTCAGTCCGAACCAGATGAAGGAACTACTATTTTGATTCGACTTCCAGCGCAGTTGTACACAGAAATGGTAAAAAGGGAGCAAAGATGATAGGCAGACGTGGAAAAGTATTGCTGTTGTTGTATGGGATGTTCTTAGTACTATTATTCTTGATGTGTTCCACAGATTTGATTATCCGTGAGCCAGAGAAAGAAATTTATCAGATTGCAGTGATTATTGAGGATGTTCGCAGCGATCAGTATAGTAATTTTCGCAAGGGAATGGATCAGGCAGCAGTGGAGTTTAATGCAGATGTTCATTTTATTACTTTGTATGAGAAAGCAGATGCGATACAGCAAATGGAATTGATGGAGCGTGAACAACAAGATGATGCGGATGCGCTGATTGTAGTACCCGCAGATGAAGAGCGAGTACCTGCAAAACAGATGGGGATTCCAGTGATACTGTTGCGTCCTAGAAGGATGGTGGAAGCAGAAGAAGGAAGTGTTATTATAGAGTATGAAAGGATGGGAGAGCAGTTGGCGTTGGAAATGTTAGAAGATGCATCCCCAAATTGCTCGGTTCTAATACTTACAGGACAAGGAAGACAGAGTGCTATGGACAATTTGTTTTTGGAGGGAGCCAACAAGGTGTTTATAGACAATGGATATAACGTACAGACAATTGTCAAAGATCAATCAAACGGATTTCGTGATGATTTGGAAAATATAGTGAATTGGGATAATAAAAAGGCGTTGATTCTGGCGGTCGATCCAGAGAGTTTGACAGAGGCAGCAGGAATTCTTGCCGACAATCCAGATATTGAAAAGAAAGTTCAGGGACTCTATGGACGTGGCAGTACCTTACCTATTCTCAATTATCTAGATCGTGGTCAGATTGCAGGCGTTTGTGTGACAGATGAGTTTAGTGTTGGTTATTTATGTGTGCGCACAGCAATTAGAGAACTAGAAGGAGATCGGTATCAGCCGCCGATTGTGATGACTTCCTATTATATAGAAAAGAAAGATTTGCGTGATCCAGCCTATGAAAAACTGTTATTTCCTATTGAGTGACAGAAAGGAGATCAAATGCTAAGAAGAAAATTAGTGATGTTTGTGCTTGCTACTTGTATGTTTTTGTCTGCCTGTCACAGTTCACAGAAAGAAGATGCTATGACATCTATTCGTATTGGTATTAGTCTATATCGAGGAGATGACACATTTATCAACAACATTCGCAGCCTTGTGGAAGAAAAAGCAAAGGAGTATGAGCGCGAAAATGGAATTAAAGTAATTTTGGATATACAAGACGCAAAGGGCAATCAAAATACACAAAATAACCAAGTGGAGCGATTTATCTCATTAGGGTGTGATGTATTGTGTATCAATCCAGTAGATCGCATGGATGCATCCACAATTATTGACAAGGCTATGACAGCTGGTGTTCCTGTAGTATTCTTTAATCGTCAGCCAGTGGAGGAGGACATGAATCGATGGGATCAGCTCTATTATATTGGAGTTGATGCAAAAGAAACAGCGATTCTACAAGGGAAGATGGTAGTTGATCTCTATCAGGAACAACCACAAGCGGTGGATTTAAATGGTGATGGAGTAGTTAGTTATGTGTTGTTAGAAGGGGAGACTAGCCATCAGGATTCGTTGATTCGGACACAGTGGTCTATTCAGACATTAAAAAATGGTGGGGTGCCTATCGAGAAGATTACTGGCGGTATAGCAAACTGGGAGCGAAGTCAGGCATCCGCTCTAATGGAGCAGTGGCTGTTGAGCTATCCAGATACAATCGAGCTGGTGGTCAGTAACAATGACGATATGGCATTGGGAGCGATTGATGCGCTAGAACGCGCACAGAGTACAACAAAGGTCAATGTCATTGGGATCGACGGAACTACACCAGGATTAGAGGCATTAGAAAGTGGTAAACTTTTAGGAACGGTGTCTGCGAACAAGGAACTCTATGCGAGTGCAATTGTGGAATTGGCTGCGAGTTGCGTGTTGGGAGAGGAACTACCAAAGGAATATCCATTGACGGATGAAAAATATTATTGGACTCCTCAGGAAATTATCATTCACAGAATCGAATAAAATTCATAGGAAATCAAAGAAATTCTTATGGAAAACAGTTATAAAATCCTCTATAATGAAATTGTTAGTAGTCATAATGTACAAAGCAATGTGCATCTATATGGCGGAAACTGATAAAAACGCCCAAATTAGGGCAGAATAAGAGGAGGATTTATTAATGAAGTTATCAAAAAAAGTAACAGCAATGGCAATGGCAGCCATGATGGTGTTCTCTATGACAGCATGTGGAAATGACAGTGCAGCAAAGCCAGACGCTACTGCAACAGGTGGAAATGCACAGACACCTGAAACAAAGGCGGCTACAGAAGCAGCAACACAGGCGGCTACAGAAGCAGCAACACAGGCAGCAACACAGGCAGAGGAAACAACAGCAGCAGGTGGCAATATTGGTGTTTGCATCTATAAGTTTGACGATGCATTTATGACAACATATCGTAATGCGTTGCAGGAAATCTTAGAGGGCAAAGGCTACACAGTAACATTTATGGATGGAAAGAATGACCAAGCAGAGCAGAACAATCAGATTAATAACTTTATTGCACAAAAGGTAGATGCATTGATTATCAATCCGGTTATGACTTCCGCAGCAGATCAGATTATTGACACAGTAAAGAATGCAGATATTCCTACAGTGTTGATTAATCGTGAGCCAACTGCAGAGCAGATGAGTGCATATGACAAACTAGTGTATGTAGGATGTGATGCACGTCAGTCGGGAACTATGCAGGGAGAACTGATTTTGGATACTCCAAACAAAGGTGATATCAATGGAGATGGCAAGATTTCTTATATTATGATCCAAGGCGATCCAGAGAATGTTGATGCACAGTATCGTACAGAGTTCTCTGTAAAGGCATTGAAAGATGCTGGTATGGAAGTTGAAGAACTTGACTTACAGCGTGGTGACTGGGACCGTAACAAGGGCCAAGAGATTGCACAGAATGACTTAGCAAAGTTTGGCGATGAGATCGAAGTAGTATTCTGCAACAATGATGACATGGCAATTGGTGCATTGCAGGCAATTCAGGCAGCAGGCCGCAAAGTAAATGAAGATATTTATCTTGTAGGTGTTGATGCTTTGGATGCAGCTTTGAACGAAGTAGCAAACGGCAATATGACTGGTACCGTTTTGAATGATGCAAAGGGACAGGCAGCAGGTGCTGTTGAAGCAATGGAAGCTCTTTTAGGTGGAAAAACATACGCATCAGGTGAGCAGTCTATCTATGTAGACTATGTAAAGGTTACTCCTGAGAATGTAGCTGATTTCCAGTAATCAAGGACAGCTTACAACCATAGGAAGATGTAAATTACCAGGAAGTGCGTATGCACTTCCTGGTTTATCCTAACATAATAAGCATCAAAAGCTCCTATTATGTGGCGAAAGAGGGTACGTATTATAGGCAATATAGGAGTATGCGACTGTGTGCAAGGGCAGGAAATCTAGTATATTGACGTGTTGATATTCTGGAGTCTGACAGTATATTTTGTCTACACAGAGATAGAGTTATCTATCAACATGTCAATATACTAGTACTGCGCCATATGACACGACGCGCGCAGGTTTGTAGAAAAATGATAAAGGAGGTCATCAAATTGTCAGAGTATCGTTTGGAAATGCACAATGTTGTAAAGACTTTTCCAGGTGTCAAGGCGCTAAATGGTGCGCAGTTAAACCTGCGTCCAGGCACGGTACATGCACTGATGGGTGAGAATGGTGCTGGAAAATCCACGCTGATGAAGTGCATGTTTGGAATCTATCATATGGATGAGGGTGAAGTGGTTTATGAAGGCACAAAGGTTCAGATCAAAGGTCCGCTAGATGCACTTAATAGAGGAATTGCTATGGTGCATCAGGAATTGCAACCGATTCCTGAAAGGAGCATTGGTGAGAACATTTATGTAGGGCGTTATCCAATGAAAAAGTTTGGCCCTATAGCAGTGATTGACCATGATAAAATGTATGAGGACGCTGCTAGAGTGTTAAAGGAAGTTCACTTAAACTTTGATCCTAAGGCAAAACTTGGAAGCCTTTCTGTGTCACAAATGCAGCTAGTAGAGATTGCTAAAGCGGTTTCTGCTGATTGTAAGGTGTTGATTCTGGATGAGCCTACTTCCTCTTTGACGGCGGCTGAGGTAGAGGCTTTGTTTACCATTATCAATGAATTGCGCGCAAAAGGTGTTTCTATTGTCTATATCAGTCATAAGATGGATGAGATTTTGCGTATCAGTGATGAAGTGACCATCATGAGAGATGGGCAGTATATCGGAACATGGTCCGCAAAAGATCTGACTACAGATTTTATTATCACAAAGATGGTAGGACGCGAACTTTCCGAATTGTATCCAGTTCGTGAAAATGTGCCAGGTGAGATTGTGTTTGAGGTACAGAATTTTACATCCATTAATCCTAAGAGCTTTCGAAATGCATCTTTTCAATTGCGAAAAGGCGAGATTTTGGGAGTTGCTGGTTTGGTAGGAGCGCAGCGAACAGAATTGATGGAAGGACTTTTTGGACTTAGAAATCATACATCAGGTACGATTACATATAAAGGGCAAGAACTTAAGATTGCTCAGCCAAAGGATGCCATCAATAATGGCATTGCAATGTTGACAGAGGATCGCCGCGCTACTGGAATCTTAGGGGTATTGTCCATTGCAGATAATGTTTCTATTGCGTCCTTAAATCAATATCTGATTGGAGGCGTTATGTTAGATGATGCAAAGATTGAAAATTTGGTGCAGGAAAATGTAGCGAAACTTTCTATTAAGACACCATCCTCTAAGACGCAGATTCAGTCACTCTCCGGTGGAAATCAGCAAAAGGTGTTGATTAGCCGTTGGCTTGCTAACAATCCAGATATCTTTATTATGGATGAGCCTACACGTGGTATTGATGTGGGAGCCAAGTATGAGATTTATTGCATTATTGCTGAAATGGCAAAACAGGGAAAAAGTGTTATTATGATTTCCTCTGAAATGAGTGAACTCATCGGTATGTCGGATCGCATTATGGTGATGTGTGATGGCCGTGTGACCGGATTTATTGATGGAGACAAGGCAAATCAGGAGAATATCATGGCACTGGCAACCCAGTTTGAATAAGGAGGGAGAACATTATCATGGAAAAATCATTTAATGCAAAAAAGTTTATATCCAACAATGCGATTATTATTTTGATTGTATTGCTGGCTGTTCTGACAGGATTTACAACAAAAAATTTCTTTACGATAACCAATTTTAAGAATTTGGTAGTCAATGTATCTCCTAGATTTATTATTGCGTGTGGTGTGTCTGGCTGTCTGATTACAAAAGGTACAGATCTTTCAGCAGGTCGTGCAGTTGGTCTTGCTGCCTGTCTTTCAGCAATGTTGTTGCAGAGTCTAGATTATGCGGCGCGTATGCTTCCGTGGATGCCTAACATTCCATGGCCATTGGCATTGGTGATTGTTATGGTCATTATGGGATGTTTTGGCGCAGTCAATGGTGTTGTAATTTCTGTGTTGAAAGTGCCACCATTTATTGCAACGCTAGGTATGCAGACCATTATTTATGGACTTTGCTCGTTGATTACGAACAATCAGCCTATGGGTGGTTATAAGAAAAGTTATCTGACTGTTGCAAGTGGTTCATTGGGACCTATTCCTTATCTAATGATCTTTGCAGTAGTAGTGGGTGTATATTTCTGGTTTTTATATAATAAAACACGTCATGGAAAATATATGTATGCAATTGGTGGCAATGAGAATGCAGCACAAGTTGCAGGTGTTAATGTTCGTGCCTCTCTGATTCGTATCTATATTTTGGCGGGTTGTATGTATGCGTTGGCAGGTTTTTTGGTAGGCGCAAAGGCTGGAGGTGCTTCTACAGCAACTGGTAATGGTTATGAGCTTGAGGCGATTGCTGCTTGTACAATTGGTGGCGTGTCTGCAAACGGTGGTGTTGGTCGTGTAGGCGGCATCTTGATTGGTGTATTGGTATTTGAAATCTTAAAGATTTGTCTTCAGTTCTTGGGTGTGGACCCAGCATATACATATATTGCGCAAGGTCTTGTAATTGTGATTGCAGTTGCGCTAGATCTAAGAAAATATTTGCAGAAGAAGTAAAGAGAAAACAGCAAAGAAATGAGGAAAAACATGACAGAAAAAACAGAAAGTTTGATGCCTCAACAGGATAAGACAGAGGTACTAGCGCAGCCAGAGACTGATGTGTCGAACGCAGATTTGGATAGCGAGCAAGAGTCAAAACCCACTCGTAGCAGTGCATTTGAGGGGATTTATGAGAGACTTCCTGACATTTCTGTGCGATCTGTAGACCGCTTTATTGCAGTATGTGCGATCGCGTTCATCATGGTGATTGTAGTGGGAATTTTAAAGGCAAATAAGATTTTTTGAGTAGACAAAATAGGATTTGATAAAAAAGAACGGTTGAGAGCCGTTCTTTTTTATACATACGGATACCCAGAGGAAGAATGTCAGTAAAGGCTGATGGGTATAAAGTATCTACGCTCTATATGATTGTATAGAGTTATACAAATGAAAGGTGCCACAAAAGCAAATAAATGTAGTTAATAGTTTCAGATTCAATATTGACTAAAAAAAGGAAATTATTTTGTTTAAATTAAACTAAATTTAGTTTAAACTAGAATAAAAAGTTGTTAAATTCTGGTTTTTGTGATATGGTGAATATAATGGAATGATATGCCAGATATGGCCGCATAGTGGCAGAATATATCATAATAGCAAGGGATATTTTGTCAAAGGATCTGTCAAGACATTCATGCCAGATTAACAGTGATGGTAACAATTTAGAATAGATTGATGAATGTGCTATATGTATTGCATCAAAAAGTAGTGAGCGTATATTTGTATACAATGTGAATGTACGAAAAGATCTAAATTGTTATCGACAAATATTCCAGTAGAGAAGAAGGAGAAGCAAAGGTATGATATCTTATAATGAACAGGAGCGTATTTTTAAACTAGATACGGCAAACACCACTTATATGATTGGGATTGTAGATGAAGAGAATTTTGTTGGTCATATCTATTATGGAAAGAAATTAAAGGAAGCAGATGCAGCATATTTAATGCGAATTGATGAACCGCCCTTTGTGCCAAGTCTCAATAACAGGGAACGTTGTTCGTTCTATGACTGTTTTCCTTTTGAGTATCCGACAGCAGGGGTGGGAGATTATAGAGAAGGCTGTATAGGGATTCGGACAGCGGCAGGTCATGTAGGATGTATGCTCACATATGTTTCTCATGAAATTATGGAGGGAAAACCTGCACTTTCGGGACTTCCTGCCACGTTTGGAGATGCTAAGGAGTGCATGACTTTAAAGCTTGTGTGTGAAGATCACTATGTAGGATTACGCGTAGAACTTTTATACACCGTATTTCATGAGATTGACGCTATTACAAGAAGTGTTAAGGTGACAAATATCGGCGCAGATCACATATATCTCACTAAAGTATATTCGGCTTGTATTGATATGGACAACAGGAACTTCGATATGATATCACTACATGGAAGTTGGGCACGTGAGCGACATATTCAGAGAAAAGCAATAGGGTATGGTATTCAGAATGTAAGTTCTTTTAGAGGAGAATCTAGTCATCAGGATCACCCGTTTTTGGCTCTTGTGGATAAAAATACAACGCAAGAACACGGTGAGATCTATGCGATGAATTTTGTATATTCTGGAAATTTCCGCGCACAGGCAGAGGTGACACAGTTTGATTCGGTCCGAATGACAATGGGGATTCATCCTGAAAATTTCTGTTGGAAACTATCAAGCAAGGAGAGTTTTCAGGCGCCTGAAGTAGTTATGGTCTACACAGATCAAGGGTTTGATGCCATGACAACCACCTTTCACAAGCTTTATAAAAATCACCTAATCCGCGGAGAGTACAAGAATAAAAAAAGGCCGATCTTAATTAATAACTGGGAAGCTACTTATTTTGAGTTTGACACAGAGAAGTTATTGTCTATCGCAAAAGAAGCGTCAAAATTGGGGATTGAGATGCTAGTTATGGACGATGGTTGGTTTGGCAAGAGAAATTCTGATAATTGTGCGCTTGGCGACTGGAAAGTCAATGAAGAGAAAATAAAAGGCGGACTAAAGTATTTGGTAGATGAAGTGAACAAACTAGGCATGAAATTTGGAATTTGGTTTGAGCCAGAGATGATTTCTCCAGATTCTGATTTGTATAGAGAACATCCAGATTGGGCAATAGCCATTCCAGGCAGACCAGGAACTCAAGCACGACAGCAATTGGTACTAGACTTATCTCGCCAGGAAGTAGTTGATTGCATCTATGAGCAGGTGGCTTCTGTACTGAGAAGTGCTAATATTGAGTATGTAAAGTGGGATATGAATCGTCAGCTCACAGATATTGGAAGTTCTGGGCTGCCCGCAGACAGGCAAGGTGAAGTGTATCATCGTTATATGCTTGCAGTCTATCAGATGCAGGAGAGATTGACACAGGAATTTCCATATTTATTGCTTGAGAACTGTTCAGGAGGTGGAGCACGCTTTGATCCAGGAATGTTGTATTATAGTCCACAGATCTGGTGTTCGGATGACACAGACGCGATTGAACGCCTAGAGATTCAGGAAGGTACAGCGCTGATTTATCCACTGTCCACAATGGGCGCACATGTATCGGATTGCCCTAATCATGCGCTAAAGCGTGTGACACCATTTGAGACGCGTGGTATTGTGGCATTGGCAGGAACATTTGGGTATGAGTTAGATGTGACTAGAATCCCGCAGGAAGATAGAGAGATGATTCCTTCTCAGGTGGAATTGTATCACAAATATAATGATTTAGTGAGAGAGGGCGATTACTACCGACTTGCATCTTATTCACAAAATCGTCAATTTGATTGTTGGCAAGTGGTGAGTGAAGATAAAACGCAGGCGCTAGTTACATTTGTGCAAGTTTTGAACAGGGTAAACTTTAAGTCAAGGCGTATTTTGCTCAAGGGATTAGACGAAAACAAACAGTATCAGGTAGAGTTTGTCAATGAGAACAGTATCAAGACAAAGATCTATCACGCAGACACATTGATGAATGGGGGACTGCTCATTCCATATCCACAGGGTGATTTCCAAGCGCGGTTGATATTCCTGACAGAGGTAAACTAAGTTTTAGAAGATAGAGGGCGAGGATATCCTTCCAATGTAGAAGTCTGTGCAATAACAAAATAACCAACAGGACATGGTCAAAGTAGGTAGAGAGGTATAAAAATGGTGAAGGCGGTAAAACTGGCAGACATAGCAGAAAAAGTGGGCGTAAGTGTAGTGACAGTGTCGAAGGCCTTGTCAGGACAAAAAGGAGTCAGTGAAAAGATGCGTGTGCAAATCAGGCAGCTAGCTGAGGAAATGGGATATAGTCCACCACATGCAGTACAGGAAGGTAAAAATAAATCCTATACGATTGGTGTTGTTGCTTTTGAAACCTATTTTGCTAAGTTTGCTTCTTTTTATTGGAAAATGTATCAGGAGCTCGCCACACGTGCAGTCAAGAAAAATTGTTTTTCTATGTTAGAGGTGATCTCCTATGCAGATGAGGAAAATTTAGTTTGGCCTAAGATTATCACCGAAAACCAAAAGGTGGATGGTGTGATTATTATTGGAAAACCTAGGAAGGATTATCTAAAAATGTTGTATCAAAATAAAAAGCTTCCTATGGTATTTATGGATTTTTATGATGATGAGGATGTTGTGGATTCTGTGATTTCAGCAGGGTTTAATGGTATGTATCGCATGACAGACTATCTGATTAAAAATGGACATACACGCATTGCTTTTGTGGGAACGCTGATGTTTACAGAGAGCATTACAGATAGATATTTTGGATATTGCAAGGCACTATTAGAGCATGGTATAGAGCAGCGCCATGATTGGATCATTAAGGATCGTGATGACAGCACAGGGATGATTAACGATTATCAAATGGAACTACCAGATGAGATGCCTACTGCTTTTGTGTGCAACAATGACATTACTGCATACGCCTTGATAAGTCAACTAGAGGCAAGAGGTTATCGCGTGCCACAGGATATTTCTGTGGTGGGATATGATGATTATTTGTATGCGGAGTATGGAGATTCGCGGATTACTACCTATTCTGTGGATATGGGGGAAATGTCGAGGATCGCGTTATCTTGTATGATGAATCGCATTGAAAATACATCGGGAACTGTTGGCGTGCATATTGTCAATGGAAAGCTAGTCGCACGTACCACCGTCAAAAATATAAAGCAAGCAGATTCTCTTGAATGATAAGTGAAGAAAAGAGGCGAGAAAATGTATATTTCACAATATGAAATTGATGGTAGTAAGGCTGTGTTGAACAAAGGAAATCTGTATAGAATACAGAAAGTTATGAGACGAGCTATGTGTGGAGAACATATTACTGTGGGTTTTATAGGAGGTTCTATCACACAAGGGTGTCTTGCTTCCTCTTACGAAACTTGTTATGCTTATTTGGTGTATCAGTGGTGGTGTCAGAAGTTTTCAAATGCACAGATTGCTTATGTCAATGCAGGAATTGGAGGAACGACATCACAGTTTGGTGTGGCACGCGCAGACAAAGATTTGCTCTCTTACGATGTAGATGTTGTTGTAGTGGAATTTAGCGTGAATGATCTTGACAATGCACATTTTTGTGAGACATATGAAGGGCTTATTCGGAAGGTGTACGGATATAAAACAGAACCTGCTATTTTAATTGTAAACAGTGTGTGTTATGATGATGGTGTCAATGCACAGACACAACACGTACGGATAGGAAAAGCATACGAGATTCCATGTATTAGCATGAAACCAACCCTGTATGAAAAAATGCTAGAGGGAGCTTATACCAATCGTGATATCACAGCGGATGGTCTACATCCAAATGATGAGGGACATGGATTGATGGCAGAGATTATTACGCACTTTTTGGACGAGGTGTATGAAGAATTGTTAATGGGAAAACGAGAAAAAGAGCCGCCTGTCAAAGTCAATGAGATCTCTGCTATAACAGACAATGCCTATGAGAATTCGATTCGATATCAAAATACGGATAGGATGGTGGTGGTAGAAAATGACGGATTTGTGCCCGATTTGCGTCCACAAGAAGATATCAGAGAAATTTTTCGATGCGGTTGGACGGCAGATCAAAAAGGAGCACGTATTTGTTTTGAGATAGAAGGAACCTGCATTGGTGTACAATATCGAAAATCTGTGGTACAACCAACAGCTATTGCACAAGCAGTTATAGATGGCGATGCGAGTAAAGCTGTGATTTTGGACGGAAATTTTGATCAAACGTGGGGAGATAGTTTGTATCTTGAAACACTGGCTGAACATTTGCCCTACAAAAAACATTGTGTTGAAATAGAACTTATAGAGACACATGTAAACGATCAAGTACCATTTTATCTGGTTTCTGTAATAGGTTCAGGAACAAAAAATAATTCTGTTGACGGAAAGAATGTGAGATTTTAGAATAGGAAGTATAAAAATAAGCAAGGTTAAGATATGTTGTTATTCAGAATCTGTGATATAGGAAAGAAACGAGGTTACAAAAATGATCGCAGAGACATTGATTCGGGATATACCAGAACTAAAGGTACATGGTCGAACGACTTCATGCCTCAGTCCACTCACGCTTTTTTGGACGGCGAGTGGATTTGAGTGCAATGTATCAGGCTCCGAGTTGTGGGTGGAGATTGAAGTCACATATGATACCTTTGAGCCGTGGTTTAGCTATACAATCAACGAAGATTGGATTGGCAGGCAAATGCTTGTAAAGGGCAGATATTGGGTGCCGTTGTTTCGCGGGATGAATGAGCGGGAAATCAAGAATGTTCATTTTTATAAAGATTTGCAAGCAATGAGTGATGATGGCAGTTCACTGATACAAATTCATGCGCTGCGCCATGATGGCATGTTTTATCCTGTAGAAGAAAAATGCTGCAAGTTGGAATTTATCGGGGACAGTATCACTTCAGGGGAAGGGCTTTTTGGTGCAAAGAAGGAGTGGGATTGGATTCCTATGTTTTTCTCTGCGATCAAAAGTTATACTTATCAGACAGCACAGTTATTGAATGGAGAGTATCGCGTGTTCTCACAGAGTGGGTGGGGGATACACAGTGGATGGGACAACAATATCCGATCTGCTATTCCACAACATTATAAAGAGATTTGTAGTCTGATGCCAGGAAAGAGAATAGAGCAGCTTGGCGCAAAAGAACCGTATGATTTTACCAAATGGCAGCCAGATTGGGTGATTGTGAATCTAGGAACTAATGATGCAAGTGCTTTTGACCAGCCAGCGTGGGTGGATGAGGCAAATGGTACCTTATATAAAATGCGTAGAAATAAAGATGGCTCTTACAATATGCAGGATATTTGTGTGTTGCAACAAGAGGTCAAGGATTTCATTCAACTGCTTCGCACATGCAATCCCAAGGCACATATTTTATGGTGTTATGGGATGATTGGCATAGAATTGCAGCCTTGGTTACGTGAAGCGGTGGAGGATTATGTACAACAGACAAATGATACAAATGTAGCTTATCTACAATTGCCTGCTATGACAGAGCAAAGTTCAGGTTCTAGGGAGCATCCAGGATTCGCGTGTCACCGTCAAGCAGCTCAAGTGCTGACAGAATATATTAGAAACCAACAATAAAAACAAAAATGAAGGAGGACAAACAAATGGAAATTTTGTACATCAATCCAATATTTAAGCAGGTGATATGGGGTGGAAATAAGTTAGGTACGAAATGGGGTTATGCGATTCCAGGTGACAATGTAGGCGAGTGCTGGGCTGTGGGCGCACATCCAAGTGGGGATTGTACTGTGAAGGAAGGGGCCTTTGCGGGCAAAACCATAAGTCAGCTTTGGACAGAGCACCCAGAGTTATTTGGTAATATAGGAGGAGATCGCTTCCCGCTGTTAGTTAAGATTATTGATGCCAATGATGATTTGAGCATCCAAGTGCACCCAGATGATGCCTATGCAGGTAAGAATGAGAATGGATCATTGGGAAAAACAGAGTGTTGGTATATTCTCGATGCGCCAGAGGGAGCAACTCTGGTGATTGGACATCATGCGAAAGACAAAGCAGAGCTTGAAGATATGATCCGAAATGGAAAGTGGGATGCATTTTTGCGTGAAGTTCCTGTCAAGAAGGGAGATTTTATACAGATTGATCCAGGTACAGTGCATGCGATCAAAGGAGGAATTGAGATTCTTGAGACGCAGCAAAGTTCAGATATTACTTACCGCGTGTATGACTATGGACGTCTTCAGGATGGAAAACCGCGCGCTTTGCATATTGAGAAGAGTATTGATGTCATCACTGTGCCTGCAAAGTCTGTCGAGGATAGCGTGCTCAATGTAGGACAAGGCGCTAAAAACCAGATGAATCTGTTGATGTCTTGCAGTTGCTATCGCGTGTGGAAGATAGATGTGGATGGACAGATAAACTTGACACAAGAGTATCCGTTTTTGATTATGAGTGTGATAGAAGGAGAAGGGCAGATCAATGGCCAGGCAATTAAAAAGGGAGATCATTTTATGTTGCCTAATGGCTTTGGTCAGGTGAATATACAGGGAAATTTGCAGATAATTGCATCGACAGTGGGTGAGTGATAAAACGAAAGTAGCAGGATCGTTTTATTATTGTGATAAAGCGTAACAGTTCAGACAGGTCTGAGCATTTACTGCGCAGATCGTGAAGATACGTATAGGTGACAAGCATCCGCCCCATTGCGCGGCAATTTTTAATGGGCGGATGCCGTAACAGGACAGACTTGTCTGAACTGTGAGGATAAAGCTGCAAAACTCTGTAAAAAAGTATGTTAAAAAATTGACATCTTCTGATAATAGCGATATACTAAACATATCGGCGAGCAGCAGCTTGCCATGTGGTGTGTTCGCATTATCCGCAAATATAAAGTATGGAGGAAAGATTTTATGTTAGTATCAGCGACAGAAATGCTTAAAAAGGCAAAAGAAGGCCATTATGCAGTTGGCCAGTTCAACATCAACAATCTCGAGTGGACGAAAGCTATTTTACAGACTGCACAGGAGTTGAACAGTCCTGTGATTTTGGGAGTATCTGAGGGCGCAGGCAAATACATGACAGGTTTTGGAACAGTGGCTGCTATGGTTCGTGCAATGGACAAGGAGCTTGGAATCACAGTTCCCGTAGCGCTTCACTTAGATCATGGTACTTATGACGGATGCTACAAATGCATCAAGGCAGGTTTTACCTCTATTATGTTCGATGGCTCACACTATGCAATTGAAGAGAATATTGAGAAGACAAAAGAGCTCGTTGCAGTAGCACATGGATTAGATATGTCTATCGAGGCTGAAGTTGGCTCTATTGGCGGTGAGGAAGACGGCGTTGTAGGTATGGGTGAGTGTGCAGATCCACAGGAATGTAAGATGATTGCTGATTTGGGTGTAGACATGCTTGCAGCAGGTATTGGTAACATTCATGGAAAATATCCTGAAAATTGGGCAGGTTTGAGCTTTGAGACATTAGACGCTATTCAGCAGAAAACTGGTGAGATGCCATTGGTTCTTCATGGTGGAACAGGAATTCCAGAGGATATGATTAAGAAGGCAATCTCTCTTGGCGTTGCAAAGATCAATGTGAATACAGAGTGTCAGCTTTCTTTCCAGGAAGCAACACGCAAGTATATTGAGGCTGGCAAGGATTTGGAAGGCAAGGGATTTGACCCACGTAAGTTACTTGCACCAGGTGCAGCAGCAATCAAAGAGACTGTTAAAGTGAAGATGGAGTTGTTTGGTTCTGTAGGCAAAGCATAAAAAATGTATATGATATAAGACAGGAGCAGGCTTTTTAGCCTGCTCCTGTTGGATTCAACAGATGTAAAATTAGATTAAGGATTCATATAGTTTGGTGATATCCTCTACACTGGTATCTTTGGGATTGCCAGGTCTGCACGCGTCATCATAAGCAGATTGTGCAAGAAATGGGATATCTTCTTTCTTGACAATATCCTTTAAATCGGCAGGAATACCAACATCCTGGGAAAGCTTTTTCACTGCGTCAACAGCCGCTTTTCTGTATTCCTCCTGGGATAAAGTATCTACATCTTTTACACCCATAGCGCGCGCGATCTCACGATATTTTTCGCCGGTTGCCTCTGCGTTGTATTCCATTACAGTAGGAAGAATAATAGCGTTGGCAATACCATGTGGAGTATCATACAAGGCGCCGAGAGGGTGTGCCATAGAATGAACAATACCAAGGCCAACATTGGAGAAGCCCATACCAGCAATGTACTGTCCAAGTGCCATGTCTTCACGGCCTTTAGGAGTGTTATCTACGGCATCTCGCAAAGAGCGCGCAATAATTTCGATTGCTTTTAGATGGAACATGTCAGATAACTCCCATGCACCAGCGGTGATATAACCTTCAATGGCATGTGTGAGCGCGTCCATTCCTGTGGCAGCAGTGAGTCCCTTAGGCATAGTGGACATCATTTCTGGATCAACAAAGGCCACGACAGGAATATCTTTTGGATCGACACAAACCATTTTTCTATTCTTTTCAACGTCGGTGATGACATAGTTAATGGTAACCTCCGCTGCTGTACCTGCAGTGGTGGGAACTGCAAAGATAGGAACACTCTTTTGTGTGGTGGCTGCTACACCTTCAAGGCTTCGTACGTCGGCAAAGTCGGGATTATTGATAATGATACCAACTGCCTTTGCTGTATCCATAGAGGAACCGCCGCCAATGGCTACAATATAGTCTGCGCCTGAATGTTTGTAGGCTTCCACGCCAGTCTGGACATTTTCTATGGTTGGGTTTGGCTTGATGTTGGAGTACAGTTCATATGGAAGATCAGCACTCTCGAGTACGTCCAAAACTTTCTTTGTAACACCAAACTTTACAAGATCTGGATCGGAGCATACAAAAGCTTTTGAAAAGCCGCGGCTCTTTGCCTCGTCGGCAATATTTGCAATTGCACCTGCTCCGTGGTAAGATGTTTCGTTTAAGATAAATCGGTTTGCCATAAAAATAGTCCTCTCTTTCTCAAAAAAAGTAAAATGTGGATCAGTGAAATATAAATCAATATAATATCTTCATTATATACTACATAATGAATACAATCTACTCATATTTTATAAAAATATTGTTAAAAAGTCACAATTTTTATAGAGGTTGTAGTAGCTATCATAATGATAGTGATCGTACAAGATACATAGATAAGAAAACAGCTTTTTATATCCTAAGAAGAGTATAGCGACCAGCATCAGCAGGATGGCTGGTAAGATAGTTGTCTAAATCTTCTTGAAATTCACTATGGATCTCTGGATGCTCTAAAAGGTATGAACGCAGCTTAAGAACTGTTTGGTGTAGAGCGTCAGGCGACTGGACTAATGTCAAATTAAATTGGGTTTCAGCATAGAGCAAAGGTAGTTGTGTGTTGTTGGGGTATTGTGACACTAGTTGTTTGGAGCGGATTAACGTTTCTTGTACAGTTGCCTCTGTAGTCTGGCGAAAGGATAGATTGAGTAATCCCCTTGCATACTCTACAGCAAGTTTAGAGTTTTGTAAAAACTGTTCATGAAGGAGTTTTAAAGAAACAATGGTTTGTTCACACTCAGTTAAGGATTGCTTTGCGGCTAGATTACCCAGTCCTTCTGCATAAAGTATAGCAATCTCAGCATCCTGTTTAAATTGATTATGAAGGAGTTTTAAAGAAACAATGGTTTGTTTGCACTCAGTTAAGGATTGCTCTGTGGCTAGATTAACTAGTCCCTTAGCATATTGTACAGCAAGTTCAGAGTTTTGCATAAACTGTTCATGAAGGAGTTTTAAAGAAATAATGGTTTGTTCGCATTCAGTTAAGGATTGCTCTGCGGCTAGATTAACTAGTCCCTTAGTATATTGTACAGCAAGTTCAGAGTTTTGCATAAACTGTTCATGAAGGAGTTTTAAAGAAACAATGGTTTGTTTGCACTCAGTTAAAGACTGCTCTGAGGTTAAATTAACCAGTCCTTCTGCATAAAGTATAGCAATCTCAGCATCCTGTTTAAACTGATTATGAAGGAGTTTTAAAGAAACAATGGTTTGTTCGCACTCAGTTAAGGATTGCCTTGTAGATAAATTGAAGAGTCCAGTTGCATATATTACAGCAAGTTCAGAGTTTTGTATAAACTGTTCGTGAAGGAGTTTTAAAGAAACAATGGTTTGTTTGCACTCAGTTAAAGACTGCTCTGAGGCTAGGTTAACCAGTATCTTTGCATATAGTATAGCAAGCTCAGTGCTCTCTGGAAATTCTTCATACAGAGTTTGCAAAGTGTGAATAGTTTGTCTACAACTTAGTAGTGACTGATCCTGCGTTGAGACACATAACCATTTAGCGTATGTAACCGCAATAGGCTCATTGGAGGAGAATTGATTGCGCAAAGCTTTAAGTCGGTTCACGGCCGCTTCTTCTATGGATGGAAACCATTCTGTCATCATAAATAATAAAATACTATATCGCCATGCAGAAAAGTCGTCAGTAGGCGCTCCATCTAACAATTTTTTTCCCAATACACTATTTCCCTTTAATTTCTCTGGATAGTCGAGAAGAACACGTTGAAGAAAAATAAGTTGAAAAGGACTATTGTCCCAATGATCTGGGAAAAGTAGATCCCAGTTCTTTTTGTCAAACGCTTGTTGTAACACCAAATATTCTTTTATAAGATCTGGGCAGTCTAATAGTACTGCCTCAATTGAATGTTCCTCCCATAAGTTATGTTCTGTATCGTCTTTGCTTTTTTGCAGTTGTACAGTGACTTTATGAACTATTCCCATCTGTCGAAGTAGTTCATAAAAATCAAGATCTAAGTCAGTGGCCTTTTTAAAAAGTCTTGGATACTCTTGTTTGTCGATGTTTTGCAGAGGCAAAATAGGCAGCAGGCAAGATCTAGCAAGCAGAAGCTCAAATTCAGAGCGAAGCTCTTTGGAAATGCGACTAGTAGATAAATTGAGCAGGCGGTTATAATAAAATGCTAGTTCGTGCTTGACTAGTCTGTCTATAATCTGTTTCTTGTCCCAGCGAGTGGGATTTTCGCCATGACACCATGCATCTACGATTGCAAGTGCATAGATAGGGCGTTGCAACTCACTATCAATTGTTTGAAGTGTCTGTAATAGTCTGTCAGCGATGGAATCATCTGTTAGTGGCTTATCTGAAGCCATAGCAAAATTGGTCATAATTGCTTTTAACTCATGATCGGATAAAGGCTCTAGACATAGAAAATCAGGGCGATAGCATGTGGATAAGAGGGTATCATCATAAGGTGAATCGGATAGTATAGGCTCCATCCACTTGGCAGAATCGATGTTATTCCCCTCACGTTCAATCAGAAGGATACGCAGTTTTTGACTGCGTTTTTGTGTGGAGATAAAGGAAAGCCATTCACCAATATTTTGGAGATAGAGTTGGATATCATCAGCTACCACAATACAAGGTTCTGTGCAGGGAATCCACGAAGACAAATTATGGTAGTCTGTAGGGGTCAACCAATGCAATTTCCAGTTACTCTTTTGTTGGCGTTTTGTGAATTCGTGAGCTAGGCGACTTTTTCCTGCGCCACCTGCGCCAGTTACCGCCCACCAACTAATAGCTTCAGAGCTTTCGCAAAATTCTTGTAGTTGTGCAAGTTCTTGTTCACGTCCAATAAAAGTGATGTAGTCTGCATCATACATAAAACGATGTTCCGTTTTGGAAGGGGTATTTAGTGCACTAAGTGTATAAGGTAGTTTTTTGTATATAGTTGGATGGGTGTCCTCTAAAAGCCGCTCTAATAATATGCGAACGGCCTCGTGTTTTCCATCTGGGTAGTAAATGGGAGAGATTCCTAAGTCTGCCATTGTGCGACATTGTGTCTCAATCTCATTAGGTTTGCATGCAAGGATTGCATAGTGTTCCAAGCCAGGATTCTGTTTGGTGATTTGTTTAAGAACATCCATCGTTCTATCTTTTGCAAGGCTACATCCTAAAAAGAGGAGCTTTTTATTTTGGAACCACAAAGATAGTTCCTGCACCAGAGCTCCGTTAGGGCAGTAGGCTATGTCATATTGATCCTGTGTAAAAATCAGGTGTTCGATATCATGGATATCGGGACCAATATCGCCGTGAAGTTTGAATAGACAGTGTGGTGTACTCTGGCGAAGTTGGGTAAGAAGATCTGGCTCATAAGGGGTCACAACTTTGGCAAATGCTTCGTGACAGTTGAGGTAAACTTCTTCTAATACGCGGTCAAAATTGGTAGTCATTACGAGAGTATCGCGAAACAAAAAAGGTAGCATATACGCGGCAGAGGCGTGTAAAGTCGTGGGTTCACAGTTCTTAATTTGGGTGTAGTCAATAATTTTGCAAAGTTCTTTTATGATTCGAGGATATTGTTTTTCAATTTTCTGTGCGGCCTGTAAAAGTTCACCCTTTTTGATTAGAGTTTCGATTGCAGATCGGCTGTCTGGATTGTAGACAAAGGTGACAAGTTGCCTTAGGACATCAGGCCATGTTTTATAGCCGCAAAAGACAGAAAGTCCTGCGCCCACAAAAGGAATAAGAGCGTTATGTTGGTATGTATTTTTGAGATCGTCGTATACAGAGCGATTATGTGCGGGGTAAAACTCCATAATTTCATCAAATGTAATTGTGCTCACTGTAATTCACCTGCCCTATTTAAAAATCTAAAAGTGATAGGATAAGTATAGCATTTGTAATGACACATTTCAACAAACTTCGCGGTTTGGGCGAAAGGATAAAACTTTTGTATGCAAAAAAGACATATAGCTTCCTATATGCCTTGTAGAGCAAATTTAAAAGTAAAGTGGAAAACCTATGTAAGAGAAGAAGTCGTAAAATATGTGAAGTAGGGAAAGCGCACTTTCCCTACTTATGCATGTATTATTTTGATTGCCTATATTGAATAGCTGCTTCTACTAATCCCTTAAAAAGTGGATGGGGGCGGTTTGGCCGGCTTTTGAGTTCAGGGTGAGCCTGAGTGGCAAGAAAGAATGGATGGGAAGGAATTTCTACCATCTCCACAATACGCCCGTCAGGCGAAAGACCTGAAAGAAGCATCCCTTTTTCTGTGAGGGCAGTGCGATAGTCATTGTTGACCTCATAGCGATGTCTGTGGCGTTCATGGATCACCTTGTCCCCATAAAGGGCATATGCTTTAGAGGACGGATCTAAATGACACTCATAGGAACCAAGTCTTAGGGTACCACCAATGTCTTCTACACCGCTTTGGTCAGGCATGAGCGCAATGACAGGATGCGTGGTGTTGGGATTTAGTTCAATACTGTGCGCATCATGATATCCAACAACTGTTCGTACATATTCGACAATAGCCAACTGCATCCCAAGACACAATCCAAGGAAAGGAATCTGGTGTTCGCGCGCGTATTGAATGGCGTCGATCATTCCCTCGATCCCGCGATCGCCAAAACCGCCAGGAACCAAAAGTCCATCGATATTCTCTAAAATGGTGGCGACATTGTCGGCAGTAACTTGTTCCGAATCAACCCATTGAATATTGACAGTTGCATGTTGTGGGATACCACCATGCTTGAGAGCCTCCACAACACTGATATAAGCATCATGAAGCTGTGTATATTTTCCAACTAGGGCAATGGTGACTTCTTGGGTTGGAGTCTTGAGATCCTCCACCATTTTTTTCCACTCATCTAAGTCGGGTGTAGGGCAATTAAGATGTAGACATTCACAGGCAACTTCAGCAAGATGTTCTTCTTCCATAGCAAGAGGAGCCTCATACAAATACTCTACATCGAGATTTTGAAGTACATGAGAGTTAGGTACATTGCAAAACAGCGCAATTTTGTCTTTTATACTTTGATTTAAGGGGTGTTCACTTCGACACACAATAATATCAGGCCAGATTCCCATACCTTGCAGTTCCTTGACACTTGCTTGTGTGGGCTTAGTCTTCATCTCCTGAGAAGCACTTAAGTAAGGGATTAAGGTAACATGAATCAAAATGGCATTTTCATGTCCAATTTCATGTTGAAATTGACGAATGGATTCTAAGAAAGGCTGGCTTTCAATATCACCCACTGTTCCACCTACTTCAATGATAGCAATGCGCATGTCAGGATCTGTAAAATTGCGATAGAAACGGCTTTTGATTTCGTTGGTAATATGAGGAATAACCTGAACAGTACCACCACCATAGTCTCCGCGTCGTTCTTTTTGGAGCACACTCCAATACACCTTACCCGTAGTGACATTGGAATTTTTATCCAGACTTTCATCAATAAAACGTTCATAATGGCCTAAGTCTAGGTCTGTCTCAGCACCGTCATCTGTCACAAAAACTTCACCGTGCTGAATGGGGTTCATGGTGCCAGGATCAATATTAATATAGGGGTCAAACTTCTGCATAGTCACTTTGTAGCCTCGTGCTTTGAGAAGACGTCCAAGTGATGCGGCTGTGATTCCCTTTCCAAGGCCAGAAACGACACCACCGGTTACAAATACATACTTAACTGGCATAATCTTATCGATTCCTTTCTACTAGAATGTATTTTGTGTTGTCCACAAATAACATATGCTGATTCACAACATGGGGTTTGTGGACTTAAGAAAACATGTACAAAATATCTTTTTATTATACAATGATACGCATTTTTGGTATCTATAAAGGTAGTATAGCATAATTTTTTGTATTTGGATACTGAAACCTGTGATCGAAAGAAAATAGAGGCAAACACAACATGATAAAAGTCTTCTATGATTTTTTTATTGTGTCATAGAAGACTTTCAAAAACTATTTACACAAAAATGTCGCATACTCAAAGGATAATAGTTATTTTGCATATGGTAGTAGTGTCAAAGAGTTTATCAAATGTCTGCCTACTTTTATCACAAAATGATGGAGACTATTCAATATTCAAGATAGGGTTTGTTGATAGACTCTATTGGCAACGTATTCATTATATAATCGCTTGCTGCTCATAATTGCATTATACTATGCTTCTGATTTAGAAACAAGGTTTTGGAGGAAGAAAAAGAGGTAATAAAGTATAGGAAAGTATGTAAAGTGTAGATGTTTTTAGGGGATATGAACAAATCGAAATTAGAAGAGTTTATTGTGGTTGAAGAAAGTATTTGTTCAAAAAGAAGAAAGGTCCTAGATATACCAAAGTTAAAATATGTTTATGAAAATCTAAGAAATGCCGAAAAATAAGGATTTGTAGACTTATAACAGGTTATATGAAGATCACAAAACATCACTATATTCTTACAAAACTGTAAGAATAAAAAATAAGTAAAAGCCTTATTTTATGCATGTTTCAGAGGTTGGATTAATTAAATTTACACCAATTTTACACCAAACGTAAAAATAAGAGCCTTAATATGATAATTAAATATTCGGACAGATGCATAAGTCCATTACCAGTTATAGAGAATGTAATTGATGGTGGGCTTATTTTAGTGCCTGAATATATCTAATCCAATTATCACGTCTACGTATATAACCATTTTATAGAAGCTCACAAAAGTATTTTATAGTGATTATAGTTTCTACTTCATTTTCATCAATCAACACATAACATAAAAGTGAACTTTCAATTGTTCATTATGAACAGTTAAAAGCATAATTTTATTGACAAAAACAAAGGAGGATATTTTTATATGAACAAAATTAATTATTTTAAAGAAAAGAAATGGATAATGGCATGGTGGTTTGAAAAAAAGGGAGATGTTACAGAAAGTCAAATGCTAAATCAATGGAGATTATGGTGGAAGACAGACTTTGATAGTATAACAGATCAAAGATTCCAGGATGCTTTTCATTGGGTAAAGGAAACAATAACAAAAACAAAGGAAGAGATACATAAAGGCAGATATGACATAGCAAATTATAGACCTGTACCAACATATCTACAGGAATTAGCATTACATAAAGGGTATTATATCAAAAAAAGTAATGTAAAGAAAAAACCATTAAGTGTAAGTGGATATGCTATTTATAAAAAAGGATCAAAAAAGAAACCAATTTATGGATTGAAATTTGACTTAACAATTAATCAAGTTAAAAAATATTTACAGTAACAAAACAGGATTTTCAGTACGAAGCTAAGGAGGTATATGAATATGTCAGTAAATAAAAAAGAATTTGCCGATAAGATGGCAAAAAACGGTGGTATAACCAAAAAAGCAGCGTTCAAAGCAGTAGGATTATTTATAGATACACTTCTAGAATATCTTAACGAAGATGAAAAGATTATGTTTACAGGATTTGGTAGATTTGAAATGAAAACAGCAAAAGAAAAGAAGTTTGTCTCACCCAAAAACAAAGAGGAATATATCATACCAGAACATAAAAGGATTAAATTTTATGTGAGTGAAGTTTTAGCAGAACAGATTGCAAATCAGAAAGAGGTAGATACATATGGAATTAAATGATAGGGCTGTAATAATTAGTGAGAAGAATATGGAGCATCTTGTTTCTTTATATGGAATATGTTCAACAAATGAATGGGAACAAATTATAAATAACATGATTGATAATGCAATTGTAGAGATTAATGAAGATATTAGCCGAGAAAATATGGGAGAGATAATTAATTGTAGCTCATGTAAATTCATGAAAGAATATGATTATGGGAACAAGGTATATTATTGCGATCATGAAGATCGAACAAATGATATGGGGAAATTAAGTGTAAATAAGATGCCTAAGTTGTGTCCTGAATGGTGTCCATTGAGAAAAAAGAATGAATAGTAGACAACTGCTGCTAGAGGAGCGTTTATATTGATTACTGATAGCAGCAGAATTCAATTAAAGCTGCAAGAAATGTAACATACAGGATATATTCAAATGAGATGGAGAGGATAAAGAAAGCAGTTGATTATCTGGTGGCTACTGTAATTTTCCCCGCAAAATGAGAAAAATGCCCTGCAAAATGAGAATTTGAAGCTATGTCGCTTTACAAAATACTAGGATTTATTAAGATAAACTTGTAGTAAGCGGGATATAGCGGAATACCCCGAAATAATACGGGATACCGCGGGACAGTTTTATAGGAGGTATATTTCATGAATCAGAACGAAAGATTTGAACAGGAAAAAGAATTCAGAGCAGTTGGACAAGAAGTTGACAGGGGAAAAGTGGATTTTGATACTATCTCCTACAAGCAGATGGAAGATAATTGGGAGGAGTATATTAGAAATCACATGTTTAATTATCGGTCTGCTTGTGTAAAGGGTGAGATATTTGACAAAATCAATTCTTATCAAGGCAAGTTGTATTGTTTTCCTGTAAAAAAAGGTTGCAACATCAAAACTGGTGATATCGCATTGTTAAACCAATACTGTGAGGCATTTGCTATTGATGATGACAGCATACCAGATGAAGAACGAATAATGTCCGAGATTATCGGCACTGTACAGCTTGTATTAAATATGCATAATGAGCAGGATATTATCTTTGTTAGAGATATGGGGATATTTGAATTTTATAATTCTTCTGCTCCTGATCTTGCTGTAACTACAGATAATATATGTAATGCATGTTATCTAGATGGTACAGGCTGTGTGTGTATGGATACTCTCAAACCCTTTGCTGGGCAGGTAATCAGTGTTGTAGATAACATTGTCACTGTATTTGTCAGCCTAGAAATTGATGATAAAAGAAAATGGATATGGAATGAAGATGCATGTAGCAGCAGTTTTAACAAAGAGACAGAAATGGAGGTATAAAATATATGGTAATTACAAATCAAAATTTACAAGGAATGTATTCCGGCTTTAATGCATTATTTAATAAGGCATTTACAGAGGCTACACCTCAATATGAAAAAGTTGCAATGATTGTACCATCCAGTGGGTCAGATGAAACATATGGATGGCTTGGACAATTTCCTACATTAAGGGAATGGATTGGAGGAAGAGAAATTTGTAATCTGACAACGGTAGGATACACAATTAAAAACAAAGATTATGAACTGACTATTGGTGTTGAACGCAACGATATAATGGATGACAAAATAGGAATTTATTCCCCAATGTTTCAAGAAATGGGAGCTAGTGCGAAAATGCATCCAGATGAATTAGTTTTTTCGTTATTTGCTGCTGGATTTACAAATAATTGTTATGATGGTGTAACCTTTTTCAGTGATAAACATCCATTAAATGGGCTCTTTCAATCTAATATGGGAACACTGGAATTAAGTTCTCAATCATACGAGGCTGCTAGAAGCCAGATGATGAATATTAAAGGAGAACACGGAAAAGTTCTAAAAATAATTCCTGATCTTTTAGTAGTCTCTCCACAAAAAGAAGCAATCGCAAAACAGATCTTGTTTGCTGATTTAATATCAGGCAATACCAATATAAACAAAAATACATCTGAACTTCTAGTAGTTCCTGAATTGTCTGATACGCCCGATTATTGGTTTCTTTTATCAACCAAACGCGCCATTAAACCATTTATTTTTCAGACACGTGAGAAACCGCGCCTTATATCTAAGACTAATGAAAATGACGATAATGTATTCTTTGAAAACAGATTTCTATATGGATGCAACGCACGATACAATGCAGGATATGGATTATGGCAACTCGCTTATGGCAGTACTGGAAAGGATACCTTAAATACTTCTGATTCAACAGATAAAACGAATGAGTAGAAATGAGGTTATCGAAATGTTAATTATTGCAAATTCAGTAGGTATGGATAACGAAAAAGCTCAATCTGTTCCAAATGAAATTAAAATCTTACCTGTAGGAGTGGTCAACTCCGAAAAGGGAAATTTTATTGTGGACAAAGAAGCCTATGAAGCAATGAAAGCAGAGATGCAACGTCGCGGAGTGGACATTGTAGTTGATTATGAACATCAAACATTAAAGGATTGTCAGGCTCCGGCTGGCGGATGGGTGAAAGAGTTAATCTATACCCCGGATGCTATTATTGCAAAAGTGGAGTGGACATCACGGGCAAAGGAGTATCTAGAAAACAAAGAATACAAATACATATCTCCTGTGGTATTGACAAGAAAAAAAGATAGAAAGGCAATTGTATTACATAGTCTTGCACTTACTAATACACCTGCTATCAATGGAATGTTCGCTATAGTAAATTCTGTTAAAACAGATTCTGAAGAAGATGATGGAGGTATTAAGTCAATGGATATGCTAAAAATTAAAGAACTTTTAGGACTGCCAGCAAAAGCGACAGATGAAGAAGTAATGGCTACACTTATAGAAAGACTTTCTATAGTTGAAAAACAAGCCCATAAACTCGAGGTTGATAATGCTCTTGATAATGCTCTTAGAAGTGGTAAAATTATGTCATGTCAACTAAACGATATGCGTACATTCGCTGAATTTGATATAGAAAAGTTTAAAGCCTTTATCAATAAGGCGCCTCAAGTCGTTCCGATGGGAAAGATAAACTTTCCTGATACACCAAAAAGAGCTTCAGGGGATGCAAAAGATATATGCAAAGCTTTAGGATTATCAATAGGAGACTATGAAAAATATAATAGTATAGAATTTTAATATTGGGAGAAGAGTATATGGACAGAATTCAAAAAGAATTGGCTTCAGAGTTGACAATAGAGGATATACCCGATAGCCATCGCCCTATAGTTGAACTTATCGGACTGGAAAAGTTCATTCTCCTATGTGAATATGCAATGGGAGATGAGTTATATTTTCTACGAGTTGACAAGATTCTTATGCCTGCCAGAAACAGGCGAATTAGAAAAGAATATAATGGATACAATAAAAAAGAACTCGCCCAAAAGTATGACCTAACCATTCAACAAATTAAAAATATAATACGAAATATATAAAATGATCTGACTGGATATAAAGAATAATGTATCCAGTCAGATCATTTTTAATAGTATACTATTCAACATACAAAATAAAAATCTTGCATAAAATCGCCATAAAGGGCTTTTTGAATGGACAGTCAATAGAAAAATCAATAGAGTTATTTTATATGCGTTATAACGCGTTACAACGCGGTTGTAGGCATATTGCTATAAGTTCATAAGGGTACGGAAAAGCCGAACACCTTCTTTAAATCCTTTATGGTACGCAACCATACTTGCTGTTTGTGCAATGGCGCAACCATAATCTAATAGTTTGTCTTGAGCCTCTTCAGATATATTATAGTCTTCTGCCATTCTACGACAAACAAAATCTATATATTCATATGTTTCTCTTCCACATGTGCCAAAATCACCTTCATGCAAGGCAGATTGAATAATTTTGCCTATGTTCTCTTTTGAAATATTTAATTCCTTATCAAGATCTATGTATCTAAATTCTTTCATTGCCTTTCCTCCTAAATTTTAATGATTTTTCTTAAAATGAATAATATTATTTGTTTCTTCCTGTTTTGGAGATATATCACGAGTTCTTTTAAATAGTATAAATGTAGCCAATTCTAATACTTCATGTTTTTCATGGTCGTCAAGTATTCTATAACTTTCCAGAAGTTTTCGTTCATCTGTTGTCATTCTATTCCGTTTTAAATTTGTAACCATCCTCATTTATAAATCACCTTTCCATTGTTCTAAGACTTTGCTAATAATATTAGGGAGGACTACTTGTTAAAAATAAGAATATAGGCTATAATAATACTGGGAGCTGTCACTCCCAATATTATTATTTACCTCTTTTTATTGCTCCCCATTTCTGAGCTGGTAGGCTGATTGCAGGTAGTCAATATTAAGAGGTTCTTTTTCGTTATCCCGAAACTGTAACGCAATGTTAAGAACCTTTACACAATTCCTAATACCACCACGCTGCAAAGCTAATTTGTGAAGATATAGAAGGCTTTCTTTATCCAATGTATACAAATTAAAAATAGCTGTGATATCTTCTAGTGATGGTTCTACTATATGCCTGCGTATTCCAATTCGGCTATAAAGCTGTGCAAAGTGAGCTTGTCCCCTGCCATGCATCCTGTCATACACTGTAGGATTTCCACACAATACAATCCCCGATTCTGTAACATCATTGATTGCTCTAATGTTTTCTAATGCTCTAAGTGATAAATGTTGTGCTTCATCAATAATAATTAATTTGGGAGTTATCTTTAGATAGTCAATGATCGCATCTACAAGAACTCTATCTGTTCCACGCTGTAATTTTCCAATATAGGAAAGGATTTTTTCACTGACTCCTTTTGCTGATTTGTCACAATCTTTCAGTTCTATATAGATTGCATCTGAATGTGTCCTTACATAGTGTTTTAAGGAAACTGTTTTTCCTAGTCCTGCATCTCCATAAATTAATGATATATCCCCAGCAGATTTTGCAAAAGAAACTGCTATATTAATATCATTAAAAGTCTGTGTGTGTGCTATTTCTGTTTTATTCATAACTCTCCTTTCTCATATAAGCCCTAGTTGTATGTCATTCATTGATAACATTGCGACTAGTTTTTTCTAAATCAAGCATCTTCTTTTTAAATTTATCAGCTAGTTCTTTCTGTCGATCTGTCACAGCTTTCTTTCTTGTCTTACTCTGGTTAAGGACATTCTCATAATTACGATCAATTTCAGACATAGAAATCTGCCTTGCAGCTTCCTCAGCTTTTTCATTCCTTGTAATCTCAATCATTGAAGAAGGTGGAATTTCGGTTTTGGGTGCATTATCTGCCAATCTTTGTAGTATATTACTAACTACTGTAACATTTTGCGTGTCCTTATGAGAAACATAAGAATCTAATAGTGCATGTTTTACTGTTTTCTTTTTGCGGTTTTCTTCCTCATATTCTTCATTGGTTATATTTAAGCTGTGTTTTGGCTTTTCATAAGCAACAAACAGAAAATTTTCATTAGTATCATAAATATATATAACTTCCGGTTTTTCAGGATCATACTTGGCAAGTACAAGCTGATCTGCATATTTTGCTCGATCTGCACCATCTATAGTGTCATAAATTACATTATTAAAAACAATTCCTTCCCTTCCAACTTTTCTTTTACCCTTGACACGCATCAAACAAAGACTCAATACTTTTTCTGAAGCAGTACGCTTTGTAAAAGGAAGTTTTGCATACATTTCATTGGGACTTTTTCCGTCCATTCCTTCACCAGTATGTGCGCTATTGTTATATATCTCATACACATACTTATTGTGCAGTTTTATAAATTCCTCTATTGTTGGATATTCCATTATATCAAGTTTTTTTAAGTTTTCTGGCCGCTGTTTAGCATTGCTTCCAGCATAAGACTGAAATAGTTTACCAAACTGACTTTCTGCTGTTCTAAAAAATCTTTCTATCAGTTTAGCCTTTGCATTATATGGAATAGCAAATATAGTTTTTATCCCTAATCCAGATGCAAGAGTAGATTCTAATCTATCATTATCTTGTTGATTAAACAGATCACGCGCCTTATAATCTTTTCCGTTATCGAGTAAAACATTTTCTGGTATTCCAAACTGTTCTACTGCTAATTTGAAAGAGTATAAGACAATATCAGAATTGGGAGCTTCCACTCTTAAATAACTTGATAATATTTTTCGTGTTCTCTTATCAATCCAATAAGTTCCCCACAATCTTACAGGTTTCCACCCACCTTTTCTGTCGGGTATCCTAACAAATACGTCCCATATATGATGGTCAGATACCCATACTTCATTAGGATGTAGTGATATATAGTCCTGACCCATAAAATTTTCATATTTGTCCTTGTAAGCCTTTTCGCCTTCTCTGTATCGTGTGATAATAGCTGGATGTATACCAGCTACAAAATTGAGAAAAGCCTTTTTTCCAGGAATTTTGTCACCGTTTGTATTTGCTTCTAATTGTGTCATTCTAAGACAAAAATCAAATGAGGGTTTTGTTTCACGAAGATAGTAACCACAAAATATTTTTTGATACTTTTCAGAAACTTCACTTTTGCCTCTGTTATATCCACCTCTCTTGTCAATTAACTTAGTAGGATCACCGCGTGGACTTTCATCCATCCATCTATATAATGAACTTTTTGCTATGTAAAACTCTGTATGTTCGCTATTCCATTGTGTTACGAAAACATCTATTGCTTCACCCTTCTTCATTCCCTCTTTAAGTGCCTGTTTCAAGAATTTGTTGTAAGTTCTGACTACCTTTCCTTTTAATTCTCCTTTTTCTTTTTGTGAATTTGTAGCTTCGAAATCCGTGTTGACAACGGGAAGACATTCGTCGCTGTTTTGATTATGATAGGCTTTTTGTGCCTGCTCTGGAAGTGATTCTAATAGAATTTGCATGCACCTTCCGCCTCGACCTGTATTTGAAGATATGTATCGATATTTAAACTCGCCTTTTTTTGCCTTTTTTCCAATTGTACTTTTATCATAGCTTAATAAAGTAGCAACCTCTTTAGTTGATAACCAAGTCATATATAAATCACCTCAATCAAATTTATTTAGAATTAACCTCAACAATTACGTCAAGACTAACTGAAAGAACTTCTGCAATTCTAACTAATAATTGTAATGATGGATATGCTTTTCCAGTAATAATTTGATTGATATGTCCCTTAGTGACTCCGCATTGTTTTGCTAACCATGTTTGTGTTTTTCGTTGATTATGTAATAATTCACTTATATTTTTACCAATCATTTCTCCTCTCCTTTTGTGACATTTAATATTGTGTATTCAACAATGTTAAATTATAATATACTTAGTTCATTAAAATCATTATAATTCAACTTAGTTTATTTGTAAAGCAAAAAATAAACTAAGTTGAAGTTTTGGAGGGAATATGAAAGATATTTGTCTTAGAATGAAAGAATTAAGAACCAAACTTGAAATGTCACAAGTTGAATTTGCCAAAAATATTGGTGTTACTAATGCACATATTTCTAAAATTGAAAAAGGTGGAACTGTTCCGTCTGATGCTTTGATTAAACTTATTTCAAAAGAATATCAAGTAAATGAGAATTGGCTAAAAACGGGAGTTGAACCTATATTTATATACGAAGTTTTAGACGAAGCCGAAGAATACTTAATAAACTCAACACAAACATTTAGTAAATTATTATCTTCAGATTCATATATGCTTCGTGGTTTAGCTGCGGAATTAAAATTTTACTTCTCGAGCATTACAGATGTTTCATATTTAGAAGATAGTCAAAAAATGAAATATTTATCAATATTTAAAGATATGCTCGTAACCATAAATCAATATAATTTAATGATAAAAGATTCTATGCTAACTAAGCAATTAGTTTTGGATGATATTTTTAATGAGCATTTTGAAAAGTATAAGAAAAGCATAGAAAAATGCATAAATGAGTATAAAGAACTGTCAAAAGATAATCCCTAGAAAATTTCCTTTAGTATAAAATATAAAAAATCTATCATATTATACAAACCTTGACTAATCAGTATTTAGGAGATTTTTCATTATCTATAAAAATCCTTTAGTAATTCCATTTTTCTCATTTTAATCCTTTAGTCAAAATTTAGTTGAAAGCCGTATAAACACTGACTTTTTTTGACTAAAGGAATTTCTCATTTTGCGGGGAAAGTTACAGCTACTTAGAGAAAAGTAATGAAGAATAACGAACACGAAATCGTGGTGGTTGGAAATTCACCGACAACCATTTGGTGGTCGTTAAGGATTTCTAATGTGAAAATAGTTCACAGAAAAAATGATACAGCCGAAAAAAGGTTCTATTAAAATAATTACCATTACAGGACAATTAAAACAATCTGTAAAAATCAATATTCAAAAGATTCTGATAACTATCAACTGTTTCGACTGTTCAAAGTTGAATAGTGAAATCCTATTAAATAATGATGAAAACTGAATATTTGAAAATGTGAGTATGGTAAAAGATTGCGCCGTTTTTGGCGTGGTCTTGTTACAATGCGATCAATCAGGAAGGGACTTAAAAGTTTTAAGACCCATGAATCAACAAAGGGGTGAATGAAACATTTATCCCTATAAACAAAAAGAGGATGTTAAAATTTTTAACAGGCTTAAGTAACAACCATTTGGTTGTAAGTAAAAACTACTCAAGCGAAAATTATCTTTAGTAAATTTCTATCTGCCAGTAGAACAAAAAAGAGAATATATATTTACCAGAAAGAGAAATGTAGAAGTATTTATTGTAAAGGTGATTTAGTTGAAAAATGAACATTGAGAAATACATATAAAGTTGTCGTGCTGAAGCACTCCAAATCGTCGGTTTTGTGTTGTAATTACCATTTTTGTCTGTTTGAGATGCACATATATAGAAGTATTTTATATGTAGTTCTCAATCAGACAAATTTGGAAAACACATATAAAAAGTTGTCACCAATTTAGAAGATGCATATAAATCTTCTTCTAATATGTACCTTCTAAAAAAGTGACAAATTTTAAAAATCAGACTTTTGAGCGTAGCGAAAACTTTATATGTAAACAAAGTGACAAGAAGGAGATAAAAAATGGAAAGGAAGACAGTAAAAATTATTGATATGAAACAAGCAGGACTGTATATCAAGAATGGATTACAACCAGTAAAAATTTATTATGACAATAAACTGGTCATGGAATTTGATAAAGAGAAGAGTAATCCGCTTTATACCAAATGGCTGAATAGAACTCTCAAATAATGAGATAGATGTTAAATGAAAGGAATTTAATAAATTGATTGAAACAATTACTATTGGTAGATTTAAAAATTACAGAAAGATTTGTGAATACCTTCATGAACCGATAAAAACAGGTAAATCAAAACAGCTACAGTTAGAGAACTGGAAAAGGTATTTTGAATATGAGAGAGATGGGAATGCGTTTGTAATTACAAAAGTATATGATACAGTAAGAGAAAAAGGACAACGCACAAGTAACAATAGAAAAAATGTCCAATCAATGATTGATTACCTACAGGCAAAGTTCGATCTTGATGATAACTGGTACTCATTCACAGATTGGTATTGTGAGAAATTGAAGCTGATGCATAAAGGAATATGCAATGCAGTCTATCATCCAGATGAGATAGATGTTGTATGTAAAGAATATAATATTTCTGATGATAAATTATTTTGTGAATATGTTTCGGCTGCAAAATCAGAATTAAAAAATATGTTTCTAAAAGCACTTGCTTATTTGGAAAAGAAAAATAAACTTACATACCATGACGAATATAAGTTTATATACCATCTTGGTAAACGGACATTAGGACATGTAATTACAGATAGTATAAATGATATTATAAAGGAAATAGAAACTATTGTATGTGATGATTTGAATGAAGACCATGATATGAGTAAAAAGATGAAAGGTAGGCAGCTATTAAAAATAATTTATTCCAAAAAGAAACTTACAGAGGATTTCAAAGAATTATGTCTACTTGCGTTAAATGACAATGATAATATAATAAAAGAACTGAATGAAGAATTATCATATCAACATGCTACATACCATCCAGACTATGGTTCAATTTGTAATGAGCGTCCAATAGTTGATTACAGACGTGGGATATCAATTACTGATATGGAACTGGAAGTAGGAGATAAAGGATATATAGATACTCTTGCAATAGATATAACAAACAGGATAAGGACTAAAGTAAGAAAGTCATTGAGGAAGAATTATAGAAGGTTTATAAAGCAATCTGATATAGAAGCAATTGAAAAAGTATTGTTCCAACATTATGATGATAAATTTGATGATGGATTTTTGTATCTGAAAGAAAATGATATATCAGATATTGAAAAGATTTTTGGCGGTAATGACAACTGGGGAAATCCTGTTTCCATGGAGAATGATTTTCTATAGAGGAAATAGTGGATATGCCTACAGAGGGTGAGGTGCTATCAGAACCTATCCTGACAAATATTGATTGTGTGGGACAGAATGAAATATGCGAAGAAAAATCTCATGGTGAATGTAATCATGGGCTATTTTGCGTTACTGAAAGGGATTTAGATTTAATTGATATAGATGATCTTGTATTGATGTAGAAACGATTATGTATTAAGGAGCTTATCAAAAGTTTTTACAAGCATTTAGGAATGTTCTTATAGGACTTTGCTAAAGGGATACAAAAATATTTGTATCCATCTGAAATATGAAAGGTGCGTCAAATTTGACGCTGTTCAACATGTACCAAAAAGTACGGATTCGACAGAATTGTCGGAGCTGGTATGGGGTGTCAAAACGCCACCACATATTCAAGATAAGTGCGATTGTACACTTATTTGATTAAGTGGTCATGACCAACTATCATATGTTGAGCAGATATCAGATTGTTAAGTATTGAATCATTAGGGCTATCGCGTTTCACGACATACCTTAGAAATTAATCTATATTGTGTCCATCGTGGGCACTTCTTTCTAGTGGGTAACAAAATGTTACATACTTTATAAGGATGGCTACATTGTAGATACCCTAAAATTTTCGGGGACCCTTTGAAAACTACTGCTATTCGCCGATTAGTCCGATTGGAAGAATCGAGGTCATTTGCAGTAACCCTCATTGTGAATAAATCAAAGGATGTAAAGAATGTTTATGCCCTTATAGGTAAACAAATTTAAAAGTTGTTAAATGTAACTTTAGAAAGCAAAAAGCAAAACTTTTTACAATTGCAGAGCCTAAAGGGGCAAATCGCCACCTTAGAAATTCCAATATCATTTCAGATGTTGGTCTAACCAACCTCCCATTTTTGGGAGAGTGACCGTATTCCCATAAGGGGCATTCGGTAATTCTATCTTACGATTTTAGTTCAAACAGATTCCTTAAATATGGAAAGTGTTGTCCGCTGTGGACAACTGTACATCATGTACATCTGTTGT
>CAJUHQ010000011.1:47916-49092 GCA_910586095.1 uncultured Lachnospiraceae bacterium
GTTGCAACTTCCTGTAACGGTTGTGACACTATGACACAACTCTGCTGCTTGTATGTAATATTTAGGAGGGCGGTATTTTGCCGTATACCGTAGTCCCGTGGGATGGTGGTTTCTCGCGAGTAACTGGTGCGTACCATGGGTACGATTATGCAAGCGTACTTGATGTACGGTTGTTATCAGCTTTTGGACAGAATTGTCCATAAGTAAACGGGCTAAGTTTAACTTAGTCGTCCACATGTGGTCGAAAGATTTCTGATCTCATAAGGTGTGAGTTTAGAAATTGGCAGTATGAAAGTTTGAATTAACAAAATTGGCGATTGAATATATAAGCTGACCAAATGAATTGTTCTGTCAGGTGTATAACGATTCGTTATTGAGTTTTGTGTAACGGAAGTAATCTAAAAAAAACTTCCATTTAACAATATAGCGAACACAATTTAGTACTGGCTGATGGTAAAAGTTTTACTATCAGGTGAACGCAAAATCGGGTGTCATATTTCTTGACATCCGAAAGTGCGTAGTCTGCATATCTGAAATCTGATAAGCGAACGCTTTAAAAGGTTTGCTCCCCCGTTTTGGGGAGCAAGAATATTTTGTGAAGTGAAACGTTTATATTGTTTGGGTTTTCAATGATTAGCCAAACTGGGCGCGATTAATAGCATAGTTTGTTTTCCAAAATGGGAAAGCAAAATGTAAGAAAAGTTTCCCCCAGATCTGGGGGAAACCTATTTCACTTCAAAACGAAAAATCCTAAACCGACAGCATCGGTTTTAAACTCAACACTTATACGGTGCTGAGTTTTTCCGTAGAAATGTGTAAAATGTTGCCCCACGGTGGTACAACTGCAAATGATATAGTATAAATTAGTCCGTGATGGTCTAATCATATTTGCAAGCGATTTCTAATTTGGATTATCCTAAGTCGTTACAATTGTCTTAGAAAATATTAAATCATTCCCTACAAGCTGGGAAAAGTCAGTGTTTCCAAATCTGGAAACGTCATTATCACGATTACGCAGAATTGAGAAATCGCAACCTTTTGCGAAATTTTTAAATATCTTTCCTCTGCAAGTTGGGGGAAAAGCAGCGTCCCCCATTTTGGAGTTGCTGTATTATAGTTTTGCAGAATTGAGTAATCGCACTGATGGCGAAAACTTACAATTGAATATTGTTTTAT
>CAJUHQ010000012.1:0-15799 GCA_910586095.1 uncultured Lachnospiraceae bacterium
GAGCAAGCTCCCAACAGCATTTTGTATATTCAATTTTGCATGGCTGAACTGTTACCTTGTATTACCATTCTTTAACACTTTTTATTGCCCAATTACTTGTTTGTTTTGCGTCTCCATTGATCGAATATTGTATAGCAACTGTTTTGCCAAAATCAATATATGTCCTCTCCTCTATGTTATTATCAGCCATTTCATCAAGTGTCTTCCCATATACATGTCCATCAATATTCATAGTTTGCAATATAGTTGGCATCAAATTTCCCTGAGATACAGACTTGTTACTTACAGTCATAACTTCCTGTGTTGCACCTGCTGTCTTTACTAAAAGTATTGGCCGAGAAGAAACTTCTGCATCTACCCCAATTTCTGCTCGTTGCCCATGATCTGCCGTTATAATAATCAGAGCGTTATCATATACTCCTAGCTCTTTCATTTGTCTTAGATATTCATACACAATCTTTAGGCTTGCTTTCGATTGTGGCAATTCTGTAACTTGCCTTCCCGTTTTATCGTACTCCATATCCTCTGATAAATAATACGGCCCATGTGCCCCCATCATATGATAAAATTTAAATATTTTATCAACATTCTCATTTATTGTAAGCCCATTTTGTATAAGACTGTGATAAAATGGTAAATCGTTTTCAATATTCCATAATTTCTCTGATGTGGCAATCTCATTGATATCCGTTGAATAATATGCATAGTTTCTTTTTAGCCCAAAAGGCATTATTTTATACATGGACATTCGATACATCATAGAAATCGTTGTTCCAATTGAACAATGCTTTTCTACGTTTTCTTTATAGTTTGCAGTAATCTCATAAAATAATGGTGTATAATATCGAATTGCTGTATAAACCCCTACTTGATACCCTTCTTGTACCATAGAAGGTAATGCGTTGCTTTTTTGGTATGCGTAGTTTATATACTGTTCAGAAGATTCTCCATTCCACGCCACTCCAGTTAATAAATAGGGGATAGACGTATATGTCATAGAAAACTGAGATGTCGTATTATTATAAAAGGTAAAATCAGATAACGGTTCCAAAAAATCTTGATCTGTATTCATAATCTTCTCTAATATTTCGCTATCAAACCTGTCTAAAACAAATACTATAACATTGTTCTGTGAAGAGAGTTCTAATGCTCCCTCGTTTGTCAACGCCATTGCTTGTTGATCTTGCGCAATATCTGTTGTAAAAAGCATGTATCCTAATGATACTACTTGTACCATACATATATAGATACATACCGTTCTATAAACTCGTTGCATAGCAACTTTGCGATATCCTACAAAAAGAAGAATACCTATCAACATCACCCATACTACACTATTAAAAAATTGTTTAGATAATCCCCATACTTGCTCTTCGCCATCTAAAATTTCAAGTTTTCCATTAAAAAACATCGCCTGTAAGTATCCTACTATTAACAAACCTGAAAGCAGAACGCTTACAAATTGAAGCACTTTTTTAGGAAGAACCACCAGACATACTATAATTCCGACCACTACATTAACTAGTACTCCTAAAAACGCTACTCCCAAAAATTCCCAAAGGGAACAAGGAAATTCATCCAAATTTCCTATAAATAATTCTGTAGGAAAATACAATAACAACATAACTGCTGCTAACATCACTGAAGGAAGAAGAATTTTACTGCCCTTCATATATTCTTTATATTCCCAAAACGCTAAATCCTTTTTGTATAAAAGAACTCCTATAAAGGCTAATATAGCACAAACTATAAAAAGAATACAAAAGATTAGATTACTTAAAAGTCCTCCACATATAATTGAAGTAACAACTCCTCCTATAAAAATATTGACAATAAATAAATCTATATATTTACCTATTGATTCTTTAAATACTTTATTTATAGCAAATGGTAATATAATACCTACTGTAAAAAGTGGAATAGAATAATGAATAAATGTGCTGGCGTGGATATCCCAAAGACTTTCTAACAAAGTACTTTCAGGCTCGCCTAAAACCATCTTTACGCTAGACGCCAAAAAATAATTTACACAAAAGAAGAAACCAGTAGTTCTTATCCAATTAAAGTACACTTTCTTTTTTTTGCATAATCTCTGAAGTACTAAGGCAGAACCCCAGCCAATCACAAACATCAATATAATAAAAACATATTTTGTATCCATATCTTCTTTACTGCTTTAATAAGGCTCTCCCTTCTTTACACTCCAACTGCTTAGCTCCTTTGCATCTCCGTTTATAGCATATTGTACAACATACCTATTAATCAGATCAAAATCAACGTAGGTTCTCTCCTTTTTGTCATCAACTGACACTTCTTCTAGTGCCTTCCCATATTTATGCCAATCCACTCCCATAGCCTTCAACAGAGTTGGCATCAAATTTTCCTGAGATACTGGTGCATTATTGATCGTCATCATTTCTTGTTGGATTCCTGCACCTTTTACTAAAAGAAGTGGTCTTGAAGTGATTGTTGGTTCTCCATTAACAAGTGCTGCATATTCTAATCTCTGCCCATGATCTGCTGTCACAATAATAGTTGCATCATCATATATCCCTAACTCTTTCATTTGTCTTAAATATTCATACACAATCTTTAAACTAGCTTTTGATTGCGACAATTCTGTAACTTGCCTTCCTGTCTTATCATACTCCATATTCTCGGACAAATAATATGGTTCATGTGATCCCATCATATGATAAAACCGAAATGCTTTATCATATTCCACATTCACTTCCAGTTCCTCTTGAACAAGATTGTGATAAAATGGAAGATCATTCTCGATATCCCACACTTCCTCTGACTGGGCTATGCTATTAATATCTGTAGAATAATAACTATACTTACTTTTTATCATAAATGGCATTATTTTGTACATTGAAGTCTGATACATCATGGAAAGTGTTTTTATAAAAGAATAATGCTTTTCTACATGCTCTTTATAATTAGCTGTCTCTTCATAAAATAACGGTGTATAATATCGAATAGCCGTATATACCCCCATATGATATCCCTTTTTCGCTATTTCTGACAATGCATCACTTCTCTGATATGCATACTTGGTATAATTCTCTGGTATATCTCCATTCCATGCTACCCCTGTCAACATATGTGGTATAGAAGATTTTGTCATAGAAAATTGCGAAGTTGCGTTATCATAAAATGTAAAATCTGACAGAGGTTCTAAAAATGCATTGTCCGTTTCCATAATTGTCTCTAAAATCTCACTCTCAAATCGATCTAATACAAATACAATAACATTCTCCTTATCCGAGAGCTCCAACGCACCTTCAATTGTCAACTCTGCTGCACCACTTTCTTTTGTGAATTTTGTTGTTATTATCAGATATCCTAATGACACAATTTGCACTAAACATATATATATACAGATTGTTCTATAAATTTGTTCTACTTTCCTTTTGCGATATCCCATAAAAATAATGAAACCAACAACGATTATCCACACCCCACTGTTGACAATCTGCTGAACATTTCCCCATGTCTGTTCACTGCCATCTAAAACTGCAAGTCTTCCATTGAAAAGAAGCGCCTGCAAATAACCCATAATTAACACTCCAAAAAGTAATAGACTAAGAAAACGAATAGCGCCTTTAGGCAATAGAGCTAAAGACAGAATTATTACAATTGTACCAATTGCCAAGGTACCTATCACCAAAATTCCGGCAAACTCCCAAAATGAACTTTGAAATTCCTCAAGATTTCCTACAAACAATTCGATGGGAAAATACAACAATAACATAATGACAGCCAATCCCACCTGTCCAAGAAGCATTTTGCACCCATTTCCATACTCGCCGCGCCCAAAAAATACTAGTTGTCCTTTATATACAAAAGTCATCACACCAGCTATTCCAGCACAAACAACAAAAAGTATGCAAAAAAGTCCATTTTGTAGACCATCGCAAATCATGGCTGCCATTATTCCACCTACAATTATGTTAGTAATGAATAAATATATATATCTTTCCGCCCTCTCCTTTAAGATAATGTGTATAGCAACTGGCAGGATAATACCTGCCGCACATAGAGGAATTCCATAATGAATACAAGTGCGATAATCCATATCCCATAGACTTTCTACCAAAGTACTCTCTGACTCTCCCAAAAATGCTTTTACACAAGATACCAAAAAATAGTTTATGCAAAAGAAAAACAATGTTACCCTTATCTTATTAGGATTTTCATTTTTCTTTTTACTCATACCCCAAAATAACATGGCAGATCCTAATCCAATCAACAGTATTAACGCCATAAAAAGATATCCTTGCTCCATCGTTACTCACCTTTCCATATGCTACTTTCGCTCATATTCACTAAGTGCACCATTATACGTCTCTACAACCAGCTCATAATTTTCATCCAAATATGTCTGTAGTGCCTCACTTTGTGGAAATGAGATAGAAAAAACAATAATCTTTTTGTAGGTTTCCTTGATTTTTTCACTCTCTATAGAATCCCATGTTTCCATATAACTATTATCTCTATTTGCATACAATGCTACAATGTTTTGTGGCTGTTTTGCTCCATGTTTTACAAAATAATAATCTATCCATGCTTCTGTCAAATTGGTTGTCTCTGTAGAAACAACAAGCACATCTTCTTGATAAATCTTACCTTCATCAGCTAAATACTCTGCACATTGTCTGTATGGCATTCGAATATCCTGTGCCATGTTATAACATATTGTATAATTCTGCCATACTAATTTGCCATAATATACCACCAAAACAATACACACTAAATTTTTTACCAGATGCTTTCCTTTTGGAACTATTTTTTCAACTGCCATAAGCACTATCTTAATTATAATATTAATAGAAAGCGCCATAATCAAAAAAACTTGAGGCAGTGAAACCATAAAATACTTATTTTCGTAAATTGTTCCTCTTGGATTCAAATATCTACAATAACAATATACCCCTACTACAAGACCTAAAAATGACAACACCACAATCCATGAAAAATCAATGTTCTGTTTATTTTGCCTTTTTTCCCAAAAGTGTTTTCCCCCAATTAATACAATTCCAATAACCAAAAGAAGAAAGCAAACATATCGTTCTCCAGTTAAATAATACAATGTTTCTTTCAATCGTCCTAAATCTGGAACATCTGATGCCGCATTATTTCCGCCCAAATCTCTTGTCGTTGTAAAAAGCATTGTAATAAGCCAAGGCAAAAGCGTACTACCTGCAAGTAGATAAGAAAGAATACACCGAAAACGCACTTTCTTTTGTAGAAACAAAATCAAATCACACAGCGCAATAAAAATCATCTGCAATGCTCCAAACCAATGTGTATAAAATAAAAATACCATAGATATTCCATATAGCAAAATTGTTCTATAACATTCCTTCTGAAGCCTTATTGAATAAAAATATAGTGTCAAAGCTGAAAGAAATACCAATAACGCATAACATCGAATATCCCAAGCACCTCTATCGATCAATCTAATTGAAAGAGCCCCAACACATACACATGCCAAAGAAACTTCTTCTCCAAACCATCGAAAACCAATCCGTGAAATAATAAAAATAGCTGCTACACACAAAATAATAGAAGGAAGAAGCAAATACAATTCTCCATAAGGCACTATCCTATACAAAAAGTATAGCAGCAATGGATACAATGGCAAATTGACTGCATCCTCTACCATATATCCTTTTAACATTTCTATAATAGATGTTCCTGTCCGAATATATCCAATTGTAGACATCTCATCTGACCAAAATGACTGTGTATCTGCATTCCATACTAAGAAAAGGCTCATTCCTACAAAAATAACTACTTTTAGCACCAAATACACACGATGTTGTAACAGTGCTTTTTTGTTTTTCATAAATCAACTCCTCTATTCTAGTAATAACGTTTATTCTTTCACCCATCTGCCGTATTGGCTCCATAATCAAACTATACTTTGTTATAGTTTGATTATTGCAGATAAAATGCACTAGTCTTCTTACTACCATCCCCATTTACATTATCTGCTGAATACATAACAACAACCAAATCTGGCTGTATACTATCAATATAACTTTTTACACTCCCTGTATAACGAATTTCATACAATGTATCTACATACTCTACTCCCAATGCAATATAAGGAATAAAGGGGGTAGCATAGGAATCTTTAATAAACAAGATACGCTTTCCTTGGTTGCTGGTCAAACTCTCATTGTGGATGGCTGCCGTTGCGTCATTTCGATTCATATACGCCGCGTAACAATTCTCATAATAATAATCTATTTTTTGTAAGTGCCGATAATCCAACAATGTATCCTCAAACGTACCTCGTATATCAATTTTTCTTTCTGGAATCTGAATGGTAAAATCTGTGTCAAAGTCAGGTACAATCAACTCAAAATTCTCTGGTTCTGCCATTGCTAATGTCACCTTTTTTCCAAGACTCCCCAAAAAAGCGTTCTCATACTTTTGTACTGTATAATTCGTTATATCATAGTACTTCTCATCAAACGCATAACCATACTCATCATTCAAATATTGTGCGAGTACTCCCGCCATCTGAAAGGCCGTTGTTGTTGTCCAGTGATGGTCTGTTATATAAAATGCCCCATAATAATCCTGAGCAATCTTATACATCTCTGGACGTAAATCCAACACTGAGATTTCTGCTCTTTGAAGCTTTTGAATTAACTCATCTGCATTTTCATTTGCATAATCCTGCATCCCTGCAGGAAGATACTTCTCTGTCATACTCATCTTTGTTGGTGCCTGAACATATAAAAAATCAATGTTCTTTTCCTCCAAATACTTCTTCAAATTCTCCATATTTTCTGCAATTTTTGTTGTATCATTCTTTGCATGTATCTGTGCAAGATAGCCATTTTCTAGAAACACAATACCATCTGTGGCAGATGAAGGAGTTAATTTCCACCCCATAACAGCATCATACCTATATGCACTCTCAACAAATCCTATTCTATTCATCAAATATGTCGTTGCATAATCATTGACAACATTTCTAATATGAGTAACCTTTTCTGTATATATCTCTCCTATTGATTGTATCTGCTTTCCATCCCCCACTACTTGTACAATATTGGTGCTATCTTCAAAAGGATATAATGCTTCCCAGTCTATCTGCACAAACATATCGCCTGTTGCCTCATCAATAACATCCGCGGTTTGCACTCCTTGCAAGATAAACCTTGTAAGTTCATTATTAACATGTAACTTCTCCACTACAATATTTTTTGTACCCATTTTTATTACAATACTCATCATAAATACACACAATATTGTCACAAGTCCACAACATACCCCAAATGTCATCTTTTTCATTACAGTCTAATCTTCCCTCCTATTAAATCTTTTCGTCAGCATCTACATGAACTTTATAACAAAACAATATTGATCTAAATCATACGTCATCTTAAAAATTAAAGTAAATGAATGGATTGTACGTTGATTTAATACATGCCAATACAGACAATGTAAAAAGGGCAACTAAACATACCATTTTTATAAGCTCTTGTACAATTTCTGGTATATTAATGTGTTCCCTTACCCACGGCACAATTGGCATACTACACACTATCGCTACCACCAAAAGAAGTTTCGCACTAGCTATGCAATCCCAAAATACATTATCCACAATTCCTGCTGCACCTGCACCAAACAAAGCTTTAAAATATTGCCATGCCTTTTCAATATTATCCGACCGAAACAATACATATCCAATACACACTAAAAACAATGTTCGAATCAATCTGATCCCATCAAACCAACCATTATCTTTAATATGCAATTTTTGATTCCACTTTTTCATTGGTTTCCTAACAATAACAGACATTCCTATTAAAAATCCATAATACAATCCCCACAACAGATAGGTCCAATCTGCTCCATGCCAAATTCCTGTGGCCCCCCATACAATAAGAGTGGCCAAAATTGTTGGGATATTCTTCGCTGTTGCTTTAGAAAAGTTTTTCTTGCTAAATTTTGATAATCTATCACACCAACTACTGCGCATCACAGGATAAAAAAGATAATCCCTAAACCATTCACTTACCGAAATATGCCATCTGCGCCAAAATTCTGGGATTGATTTGGAAATATATGGATACTGAAAATTTTCATTAAAATGGAAGCCAAAAACCAATCCTAATCCAATTGCCATATCAGAATAGCCACAAAAATCAAAATAAATCTGTAATGCATATGAGAGAATCCCGAGCCAAGCTGTTGCAACACTCTTTTCTTCCAACAAAAAAATATTATCTACCATAATAGCAAGATAATTAGCTATTAATACCTTTTTAGCAAGTCCATAGACAAATCGAATAAATCCATTAGTGAAGTTTTCTGCACACTCTTTTCTCGTATGTATTTCCTCTGCTACTACAGAATACCGAACAATCGGTCCTGCAATCAATTGCGGAAACATCGAAATATACAATGCAACATCCAATACATTTTTTTGTACATTTGCATTTCCATAATACACATCCAATACATATGACAGAATTTGAAATGTAAAAAATGATATACCAATCGGCAATGCAATATTGACAGAAGAATCGCCAAAATTAAGCAAAAAACCAATGTTCTTTAAAACAAAAGCAAGATATTTAAAAACAAACAGAAGGCTCAGATTCAAAACAACTGCCATTGTAACAATTTTCTTCTTTTTATTCTTTTCTGCCTTATCAATCCAAATAGCTATCAACCAATTGACGAAAATCGAGATCATCATCACAAACACAAAAGTTGGTTCTCCCCACGCATAAAATAGCAAGCTTGTCAAAAGTAATACCAGATTGCGATATTGTCTGCTTCGACAAATGGGATTAAAATACAAAATCAATACAATAGGTAAAAATAAGAACAAAAATACTGTAGATGAAAATACCATATTTTACAGCTAACTCCTATCTATTTGGTCGTTCTATATGCACTCATAAACGCCTTTTTATTTTCTGCTGCGCTCTCTTTAGGACGCCCTAAATCACTTCTGGATGCTAATGCTACCTTTACTTCTATCATCGTCAATACCTGGTTTATAGTTGCCTCCTGTAATGCTTTTTCCAGACTTTCTTTTGTGTCTACAGAATATACTTTAGAGTAACCACATGCCTGTGCGATCTGCGTATAAGTATGTCCTGAATATCCTGTAGGCATTGAACCAACAGATTCGTGTGCAGCATTATTAATGACAATATGAATCAGATTCGTTGGTGCCTGATTGGCCAAAAAAGCAAGTGCCCCCATATGCATCAACATTGCGCCGTCACCATCCACACAGACAATCCGTCTGTTAGGATCTGCCTGCGCTATACCAAATGCAATCATCGATGCATGGCCCATCCCGCCTACAGTCATAAAGATTTTGTCATGATTGCCATACAACGCATCACTCTGCTCATACAATTCACGCGAAATTTTTCCTGTTGTCGAAACAAAATATGCCTTGTCGTACATTTGTTCAAGTATTGTCTGTAACGCCTGCTCTCGTATCAATGTGAAGCCGTTCTCCCACTTGTATTTTGTTTCCGGTTCAAATGTCCCCTTCTTTATCACAATAGCATACTGCCGATTAATAGCGAAATTTTCCATCGCTTTTTGCAGGATCGTGCAAACTTCCTCAATGGATGTATTCTTATCTACAATCGCATAAGACACCCCCATATCCTCCAATAATTTACATGTTACTTTTCCTTGAAAAATATGTTGTGGCTCATCTTTAATCCCTGGTTCTCCACGCCAGCCAATTAAAAATAACATTGGAATCCCATAGACTTCCTCATTGGCGATAGATGCAAGTGGATTGATTATATTTCCCTGTCCAGAATTTTGCATATAAATACACGCTGGTTTTCCTGTTGCGAGGTAGGAACCAGCCGCAAGTCCTACTGCAGCGCCTTCATTGGCTGTCACATAATGTTTTAAGTACGCTCCAGCCTCTGTGCAGATCGCATCACAAAGCTGCTTTAACGTGGAGTCGGGTACACCCGCTATAGTGTCAAATCCACAACGATACAGTTCTTTTAAAAACATACTAGCTTTCATTCCGATACCCCTTACATGCCCTAATACGCACACCCATTACTTGTTTGAAAATGAACTCTTTTCAAACGTAACTCTACTGATAAACACTACCCTATTGTCTTTTATAACATTTCGCATACAGCCCTCTAAGGCTATAATAACCTATTGATCGTTTACTATAGCAAGTTCTTCCATAGTATCAATCTCTATAATCTGGTGACTCTCGACAGGATGAATACGAAGTCGAAGCTTATCTAGATTGCGGTCAACTACTTCATCCCAATATAGATTTTTATTCGTCTCCACTGCGTAGGCTTGCTCTATGGCAGAGATCAAAACTTGCGCATCCTTCTGCTTAAAATAAGAAATTCCTACCATATTGTACGTATCTATGCCGCCCTTGCCCACTCGCGAAATATAACCATCACTCAGGTCAAAAACCCAATCCTGCGAATAGCCTGACACCATCTTGCCATAATAACAAGATTCTGGCAAATCTGCCAAAAAGATAGATGCATCTGAAACCACTAAATCTGCCTCGCAAATAAAACAGTCTGCCACTCGAATCACATCCCGCGCAGCATAGACAGAAGAGATATTGTTTTTGACAAGATAATCTGGATTTTCTATTAGTTGTATCTGTGGATATCGATCCAAAAGGCTGACAAACTGTTCTTTTAGATATCCTACCACTACATAAATTTCATTGATTCCGCGCTTTATCAATCCATCAATAATGGTTTCAATCATTGATTTTCCACGAACCTTTACCAAAGGTTTCGGCGTCGTATCCGTAAGAGGACGCATGCGGCTGCCAAGCCCAGCCGCCATAATTACTGCTATTTCCTTGTTCATATTTCGTCTCCATGTCAGAGCACTCTACCACAATGATGCACGTTTCGCAATTCGTTAAGACGATTTGTTCTTCGCGATCAAGACAGCTTTAAGACTCTGACTCAAAGTGCAAAAAATAAAGTCATTTGATTGATCTGTCAATGCTATTTTGTCTAAGTCCTATTAAGACGCTCTACTAGTCATATATTATTAATGTATTTCTCTACATATCATCAATCAGCCGAATAATATCCTTAAAGGGCATCAGTCTAGAATCCACTTCCAAAGCCCTATGATTTCGCAAAATTTCTACTGCTGTGCTCTGCATAGCAGGAAACGCACTTCTAGTAAGTTGATTTGCATAAATAACAATGTTGACACCATGACTTTGCAATTCACTTTCTGTAACACTGTTAAACGATGTAGGCACCACTACAATAGGTGTCTTCTGATTCCATGCGCGAAAAGCATCACAAAAGGCAAAGATCTCTTCTGGTGATTTCTTCCTAGAGTGAATCATAATGCCATCCGCCCCTGCTTCCACATATGCGCGTGCGCGCGTCATGGCATCTTCTTGTCCTTTTTCTAGTATTAGACTCTCGATTCGCGCAATAATCATAAATTCTTCTGTGCGTTGCGCTCTTTTTCCTGCGCGAATCTTGTTGCAAAAATTCTCAATAGAATCTTGTGTCTGTTCCACCTCTGTGCCAAACAATGAATTTTTCTTCAATCCTGTTTTGTCTTCAATAATAACGGCAGAAATGCCCATTCGCTCCATTGTGCGCACATTGTAGACAAAATGTTCAATCAGTCCCCCTGTATCTCCATCAAGAACAATAGGTTTAGTCGTAACCTCCATAATATCATCAATTGTGCGCAGCCTAGAAGACATATCCACCAGCTCAATATCTGGTTTTCCCTTCGCAGTAGAATCACACAGACTAGACAACCACATGGCGTCAAACTGATCTAACTCACCATTGTGCTCTACGACTGTCTTTTCTGCAATCAATCCTGTTAATCCACTATGAACTTCTATTGTCTTAACTACTGGACACAATCGCAGAAGCTGCTTCAAGCGCTTTCTTCGAAACTCTGGCATCGCCAATCGCTCTTTTATGGTATCATCAATCTTTTTTACATTTTCATTGTATGTGTAAGGAATCTCGATTAACTCCCCACCCAAAATAGACAGATTCTTGAGCACATTGTCACGAATAGCCCGCTCAGGCCCATCCGTCCAGTTATCACCATGTACCACATAATCTGGCCTTATCTCCTGTAAAATTTTGTCATACATAATTTCTTTCTGAACGACAACATGTGCTACAAGCCCTGTCTTTTCCACAAGTCCTTTTCGCTCTTCTATTGTGATGGTAGGAAACCGATTGTATTTAATCATCGCCTCATCACTTAAAATACCCACTGTGATTTCTCCGTATCTTGCAGCTTCCCTCAAAATATTCAAATGTCCCTCATGAATGACATCTGTACAAAAACATGTATATACCTTTTTCATATATATCCCCATATGCGTCTTTTACAGACTATAAAAACAATTTATTTGACATTTACTACAATGTGATTTACCCGCAACGCTTCCTCCAATACCTCAAAAAACTGCTCGATATCTTTTGCAGTTATCGCTCCGAGCGCACACAATCGAAATGTGTCCTGTCCGGCAATTTTACCAGGATAGATGGTAAATCCATGTTCATAGCAATAATCATGCACCTTTTCAAAATCCCAATTTTCATCATCAGGATACTTGACAGACACTACGAGTCCTGCCTGAAGCTCGCGTCGGATCACCTCTTGAAAACCCAACTTTTCTATCCCTTTATGAATCGCATCACACACTTGCGTATGACGTTCCCACTTTGCCTGTTCTCCCTCCTCAAAATACTCCTTGATAGCCTGTCTAGCCGCATAGATCGTCTGTACAGGAGGCGTGAAGTGCATTTCTCCCGTTGTCTCAAAGAAATGATATTGTAAATACAAATTACAATAATAAGAGCGCTTCGGATAGGATGCAGACTTTTTGATTAACTCAATATTGCCAACAATAAAGGAAAGCCCTGTCATCGCCATAAGCCCTTTTTGTGCAGATGCCATACAAAAATCAATATTGTCTTGTTCTATATTGATTGGGCGCATCGCATAAGTGGATGTTGTGTCAACTGCAAAAACGGCGTCATACTGATGAACCAGCGCTCCAATTTCTCGTATCGGATTCAAAATACCAGTTCCTGTCTCATTGTGTGTTGTGTACACTAGTTCAATATCTGGATTTTCTTTTAAAACTTGCTCTATTATATCCAACCGCGGTTGTTCATCCACTGGAAATTTCAAATTAATAAATGGCAATCCATAATACTCGCAAATTTCTACAGCACGAGCACTATAGGCTCCATTGTTGATCACTAATACTTTTTTGCCCTCCGGCAACAGAGAATTAAGACAAATATCCATATTGATGGTGCCTGACCCACAAAACAAAACAGCCGTATATTTATCTAAATCTCCGTGTACAATACGTACCAAATCTTTGCGCATATCGTCCATCAAAGATGCAAACTCCTTCTCACGTGGACAAATATCTGGCACAATCTGTGCCATTTTTACCGAATCTGTCGTCGTCGCAGGTCCTGGATTTAACAATACATTTCTCTTAATCTGTTGCATACTAACCTCCCATGCCGCCTTTGGCGGCTCAAATAGAAATGAAAAACGCTGTCTTTTGCGTTTTCCTGTGTGAAAAAAGTCTGCTATGCAGACTTAATAGTTCTTAGGCAGTGTCTTTTGCTGCCTTAGAACTATTTTTCACACTAACTCCCATCTGCCTGCTTCAGCAGGCGTACAAATCAGGATGGTGAAATTTTATATTTCACACTAACCTCCCATGCACGCCTTAACAAGCGTATTCATTCTACCAGTCATCCTCTTGATCGTGTTTCTCTTTATAATATGCGATCCGCTCCATAATATAAGATGCCCCAATCTCCCCACTGTCTCCAATATGATAAATATATCGACCGCGGATCTCTTTTAGTGATTCTTGTGAAAATTCATGACTGTGCAGTAGTTCTTCCACTACTTGCACAAGCTGATCTAACTTATCTGTATCAAGACTTTTACCAATCTTTTCTCTAAGCTCAATGTCAATTGGTACAATGCCAAGCTCCTCATACTCTTCATTCATCACTTTCATAGGTGTATTGATAAACAGTGATGGCTTGAGGGTTGCAAAAGAGTACTCAAATGCAATGCTCGACCAGTCAGTTATCACTAAATCTGCCTCATACACAGTACTGTTAGACGAAAAATCTGTCTGCAACTCTAGATCTGTTCTCTCATCAATCTGAAATTTCTGCCGAATCTGCTCTAACCGCAACGCTTCATGACGCACAAATTGTGGATGGGGTCTTATAATAATATGATAGCCATGACCTTGCAAATTCTCCAAAATTTCATCAATATAGGAGGATAAAATATTGCCTTTTTGCCATGAAGGTGCTATCAAGATGGTCTTGCACGCTTGCTCATGCTTGTCCATCTTTTCGTAGGCAGCAACCATATTGTCGATCACACCAGACCCCCACTCAATAATCTTTTTTTCAGGAAGGTGATAGAGTTCCTCTCTCTTTCTAATCTCTGCTGTACATAGATATCCCGATGAAAAAATCGTGTCAAAATGATCCAGCGCCTCCTTGCGAAATGTCATGTTGGGACTGTTCACATCATGAGGCACATAAATATATTCGTTGTCCTTTCTGACAAGCGAACGCTTAATATGAAAGCTTTCTAGATCTGGCGTTGTCATCACCACCACATCCGCCTCTAATTTCATCATCAATACAATTAGTTTATTCTCCCCAATATAAAATGGACGAAATCGATCACTTGCCATTGCAAACACTGCATCCTCTGGATCGCTAGTTATATAATTAATTACTACTTTTGACTTTTCTAGCAATGTTTCAATTATGCTTTGATAATATTTGTAAAAACCATTTTTCTCTGAATAAAACACCAATTGCATCTCATAATCTTTAAAAAACCGTTTATAATCTGCCTTTTCTTTTTTGCGATATGGGTCTTTTGCAAAACGCTTTTTTTGTTGTTTTGAAAAGGCACTCGCCTCCTGTAACTCTTGTCTACTCTTCTCCAATGCATCATAATCAATATACTTTTTGGGATTCATCATCCAGTTGAGCACATACAACTGCAAAATAGAAAACAAATTGCTAAATGTCCAATAAATCCCTACACCTGTCTTGACAAAAAATCCTAAATATAAAGACAACCCAATCGACAAAATCATTGTACCATATTGATTTAGCTTGCTCTGTTCTGACTGTAACACATTGATATGATTTTGAATATAGCACATAAACCATGCAGAAAACGCAGCAATCAGCGGCACCACAAATGTGACCCCGCCAGTCTGTGCTGGAATTGCAGACAAGTCCATACCCATAAACAAAGTGTCTAATACTCCTGGTTGTCCTCTAAAAATATGCTCCTTGGGATGATTGATGACATCTATCACCCCCATCAATAAAATTAGCTGAAGTGCGAGAGGAATCAGATCCGCCAAGGGTCTATAATGCTCCCTCTTATACAGCTCATACTGTTCCTCTGAGATTTTCTCGCTGTTTCCAAAATATTTCGCCTTAATAAAATTAATCTCTGGTTGCATCTTCACCATTTTGATAGAATTTTTCTGTACCATCAATGATACAGGCAACAGGACAATCTTTGTCAAAAAAGTAAAAAATACAATTGAGAAAAAGTAATTATGCAGGCAAGCATAGCAAAAATACATCAACCAACCCAGCACGCTGCCAATCAGACTAATCACGTTTACTCCCATCCGCCCGCCTCAGCGGGCTTTCAAATCATGAACGTGAGACTTAGTGTTTCTCTGCGAAACAGCCTT
>CAJUHQ010000012.1:15899-42410 GCA_910586095.1 uncultured Lachnospiraceae bacterium
TTAGAAACTCTTCTCACGTTTACTCCCATCCGCCCGCTTTAGCGGGCTTTCAAATCATGAACGTGAGACTTAGTGTTTCTCTGCGAAACAGCCTTTGCTGTGAGCAGTTAGAAACTCTTCTCACGTTTACTCCCATCCGCCCGCTTTAGCGGGCTTTCAAATTAGTTACTATTCAGCCATACTCATTCATAAGTTGTCGGATTGTACCATCTGACAATTCATTTTGGCTATTTCCGACAACTTATTTCATGTCGGGCGTCCGCCCTATAAAATTGAATATACAAAATGCCTTATGCGAGCAAGCTCCCAACAGCATTTTGTATATTCAATTTTGCATGGCTGAACTGTTACTCAACTCAATCTTCTTCCTGCTCTTTTTCTTGACTCTTTTTCTTTGCTTGCTTTTTCTTCATTTTACGAAAAAATTTCATAATTTTATGCCTATAAACTGTGCAAGCCGCACCAACAGCAATCAGAACCCCTGCCACAGCTTGAATAATATAGGTCACTGCGGATGGATCAATATAAGCAAATGATGTATTCCCTAATAGCATAAAAAAGCAGCTAAAAAAATACAAAAACTTCACTACCTGTAAAAGCTTTTTCTTCATTATTATTCATTCCTTTCGTTCTTTATTATGAACGTCATCGACTTTTATAGTATGGATGACCATGCGGCCTGAAATAGTGTAAGACATTTCAGGAATTGCATAATACTAATTTACTATGGAAAATTATACCATTATTACAATGCAAATGCAAACGCAAATGCAAATTTGTACTGCCATTATTGGCGTTCCAAAATAATATCCACCATTGCACCTACATTTTTCATTCCGCTTACCTCTCCCATTGTAAACTTAATTCCAAATTCACGTTCTACTGCAACAATGAGATTTACATGCTCTAAACTGTCCCAGTCTGCAATATCATCTGATGTTGTGTTGTCTTTTATGATAATATTCTCATCGTCAAACACATCGCGAAACACTTCTGTTAATCTCTCATATACTTCTTCCCTTATCATTATTTCACCACCTTTATCACACTATTTAAATATTCATATTTTTCTGGTATTGAAAAAATCCACTTTGTATTTCCTGTTTCCTCCTCTTGTACTTTTTCAAAACCAAGTTCCCTATAGAACTCCTTTACCATTCTATTTTTTTCTGTGGGATAATAATATCCTATTATTGTCCTGATTCCCCTATAGATACATTCCTGAACCAATGTATCAAACATAGCACATTCCATATCTCTTTTCAAGACGCGACAGCTCATAATCCATAGTTTAATATGACATTCCTGTTCTATATTTTGCCCAATTACAACAGAAACCACACCATTATCCCCAAATTTGTCCTCTAACTTGCCGTATAGATTAATACAGTTTTTATTTGCTGCAACTTGTTCTATTTCAACCTGATTATAACGCCTAGTAGTCAAATTAAACTGATTAGTCTTGTTTGTAAGTTGTGCTATTCGTGACATATATATTGCCTCAAATGGTCTAATTTCAGCTTTCATTTCTAATGAAACCAAATATTCATGATAATCTGTAAATTCAGCTTTTAACTCTTCACGTTGTTGATTGGACTTGTACATTTTATTACGTTGTATGTCCTCTTCTGATAAATTGGTCACTTCAAAATATCCTGCTCTATCAATGATACGAATATATTGTTCTGGTAACTCTAATTCTGCAATAGCAACCCCCTTGTTTGTCTGGCGGACTTGTTCGCGCTCTGCTGGATTGTCATCCACAAATACGATACTATCTGGCATAATGTTCAATTCCGATGCAATGGCTAAAATGTTCTTACTTTTTGGTTCCCAATTTGCCTTAATTACAAGGAAATCATCAGGACGCAAAATATTTTCTGGATGCTCTAAACCTGCAATGGCATTCTCATATTCATTCTTAGACACAATATTAAGTAGCACTCCAATAGATTCATTCTCCTTCAGATATTTTTGAAATGCCAAAAAAGCTTGTCCATATGCTGTTTCTTGACCTATTTCCAATCGCTCTACGCCATCATCACCCACAATACCTCCCCAAAGAGTATTATCCAAATCTAAGGCAAGAGCCTTCTTATTTTTGCCATATATAGACTTAATGATATTGGCGAGATTATGAGATAGATATGGAATTGCCGGAACTGCAAGCGCATACTTATACATTTGCCAGTAAAAATTATCAGACCATCTTTCAAGGCCATATGTCGCTGAAAGATATTGAATATCCTGAATAAAAAAATTGTTATGATTGTCTGCATACTGATAAAATTTTTCGTTTAAGCGATTAATAAAATTGATTTTTCCTCGATAGTCATATGCCTCACGGTTTCCAAGTATACGATATGAAGGATATTCAAAATTATTTTGAATAATAGGACAATGATAGTTCTCTTCCAGTTTTTTCCACATTTTTTCATAATGCAAATACGTATCTTCTATTAACATATCTGTCTGTTCACGCGAAAAATTCATTTGAGGATAACTTGAAATATTTCTATTTGTCACATGAATATAAATTAAATCGGGATTGAATGTATGCAACACATCATTGCCAAACATAGCATCCTCCCAATATTGGTTATATTCTGACTCATAAAATTCTGCTTGTATTCCTTGATTCAACAAAAATAATTCTGTTACTTGAACAATATCACTTGTTGTAGAGCCTCCAAGTACCGCAATTTTCTTTTTTAAATATGTGGCATTATTCTCTAATAACATTCGCTTAATCTTCTTTTTCTTTTTGAGAATATATTCGGCATCAAATGGATAATCTAACTCTCTCATACCATCACCCTTTCTCTATTCTTGCCGCAAGCGTACGTAAGACTTAGTACTTCTCCACGAAACAGCCTTTGCTGTGAGTGGCTAGATGTACTTCTCACACTTACTCCTATTCGCCCGCTTTAGCGGGCACTCAAATCAGGATGGGTGAAATTTTAATTTCACACTTACTCCTATTCGCCCGCTTTAGCGGGCACTCAAATCAGGATGGGTGAAATTTTAATTTCACACTTACTCCTATTCGCCCGCTTCAGTGGGCACTCAAATCAGGATGGGTGAAATTTTAATTTCACACTTACTCCTTTGAAACATCAATTGCCTATTTTATCAGACTTTATTAATTATCTTGCAACCGATACCATGCACTCTGTCTATTTGTACTATCAAACATATAGTTATAAATAACCTCATTATACTGTGCAAGTGTTCCATTTTGTTCTTGCAAACGATCTGCCTTTAACGCAAACTGTCCCATAGAGTCTGCTATGGCCACTGAATTAATCACTGGCATATCCTGATACAAATCCGTCAAATAGTTCTGCATACCTGTTTTTGGCAATCCTAGTTCACTGCACAAAAATGTACTCAAATAATTGATACTCATTCGATCAATCTGTCTCTCTGGAAGTTCATAATTGCACCACAAAAAAAATGGAACTGTATACATTTTCTGTCGATCTTCCAACGTAAACTCTGATTCTTTTTTTCCGAGTGCCATCTCCACAAATGCTGTTTCAATAGCTGGCTGATGATCTCCAAAAAACAGCACAGCCGTCGGCTCCTCATAGTTCTCTAAATATGAAAGTAGCTCTCCTAGCGCTCTATCACTTTCGTGGACAAGCGTTAGATAATTCTCCGTCTCTGTAAACTTCCCCTCATGCCCCACAATGGTCACTTGATCGGAAAGCTCTGTGATTGTCCCCGTGTAGCCTCCATGATTCTGCACTGTCACATCAAATAAAAACAGCGGTTGATCTTTTTGCTTTTGCTCCAAATACTGCTTAATATAAGTATATTGACTTACATCTGACGCATAGGATCGAATATAGGATAGATTCATCATATCCTCCTCATAGATCATCTCATCTGCCTGCAACGCCGTATATACACTGGGTCTGTTCCAGCTATATGCCCGATAGGGATGCATAAACACTGTCTGGTATCCCAATTGTTTGGCCTGCGATATAAAAGAAGGTCTTTGCTCATTCATATACAATTGAAATGGCACGACGCGTTCAGAAAAATACTCTATCGAACAGCCTGTCAAAAATTCATATTCCGAATTTGCTGTGTTTCCGCCATACACGGAGGCATACAAATTGCCCTTGATGGTGTTCTTTTTCAGATTATCTAGAACAGGCAGCACGTCTATATTAGTGTCAAACTCTCCTAGTACACGCAAATCTGCAAAGCTTTCATTCATAATCACAATAATATTAGGCAATGATTCTTCAGTATTCGCCATATCTGCTGGATACTGTTGTGCTAGCTTTTGCATATTTTGAACCTGATAGCCTTCTGGCTCACGAATCTTGATATCTTTCCATTGCAAATATAAATTGAACGCAAAACCATTGGTTTCATGTGTGAAATAATCTGGTGCTCTGCCACTAAAATTTGCTATCCATGAAGTTCCAAACAATATTGCTGCGCATATTGCAAAAACTCCTATACAGATAACACGTCTTTGTATAGTCCTGCCTTGTTTGCGATTTTGTCCCCATAAACAACAGACCAAAATCACATTAGTTAGTATAACAAGTACACATCCTGCCCCAACCTTTAGAATAAAATCTTTGTCAAACTCCATACGATAGTTTCCAGCAACCGCCATTGCAGTTTTTATCGAAAAAATATCTCCTGCTGACAGTGGCGTTCTGCGAATCGCCTTTATCACCGCATTGGCAATACCTACCAAAAAAAGCAAACTTTCCGGCACAATATAGGCCCATTTTCTATTTCCAAACACGCCAAAAAAGAACAAAAAGATTATTCCATACAATACATAATTTATTAGTGCTGTCTTCCCTCTATCAACCGAAAACTTTCCAATTGCCATCAAGTCATTAAAAATCCATAGAGAAAATGTAACTAACAAAAACAAAAGACTCTGTCTAACACCTTCTCTTTTTACAATGTTCTCATTGATCTCAAGAGCCACAATCAACAGCAAAGGAATCAAAATCCCTATACATGTTACACGCCCCATTTTTATGAGTATTCCCAAAAATAGGAGCATCCCCACCTCTGAACCATATCGAACCTGTTTCATCGTATCCTCTCCATTTCTTCAGGGGAAATTATATCTGTATAGATCCCATAAACACCTTGATTAATCTGTTGTTTAGCCTCTTCTACATCATTGATTGTATGACTAAATACTTTTATATTCCACTGCTCAAACAAATCAACATGTTGTTTTGTTGCTCTGTCTAGGCTCATTGTAACTACTGGAATTTTGTTTTCCAAACAAAATGCGGCGATCTCATCATAAATAGGATATGCATACTGATATAAGGTATACACGTAATTTTGAAATGGATATTGATCTGCTATCCAGCGATAATTTTCACCACTGTAGACTTGAATAATCACTCTGTCATACAGTGTAGGCTCCTCATAGGATGCCACATAGTCAGACAGTGTGTCCATAATAATCTGTACATCTTGATTGCTACTCCCAAAAGAATTATCCCATTTAAAATCAGTCATAAGATACAGATCGGGTGTCTGGGCCAACACATAAACAAGTTCCTCTAGATCAAGTGGTGTATATTTGCCCGCGATTGTAGAAGCCATGAATGTTTCATAATCTGGCACTTCATTGTCAAACATAGCAAAATCATGGGCACAAACCACTTTTCCATCAGAAGTCACCGAAAAATCTACTTCGACTATATGATAGTCCTTCTCTATAGACAATGCAAGAGCTTCCTTAGAATTTGTGTACTCTGCCCCGTCAACTGCCCCTAATGCATGTGCAATCACATAATTGTTCTGATACCATGCGGATTCTACTTCTGGCATAGGCTCATACTGCGTAAAATCTGGTTGATTCAAAATGTAATGAACATAATTTTTTACAGCACTAAAATAGCCATGTCCTCGCAGCTTCTTGACTGCAAATACTGATAGCAGCCCCAAAATTAGAATAGTAATTCCTATTGTGTACACTATTTTTCTCTTTTTATTGCTCCGCAACATTTGCTCTCACTTCCTTCTCAATACGCGCATAGTCATACTCCATCTCTTCCCACAATGCGTACTTTTTTTCTCCTCTGTGATCTTTCAATGCATACTGCTGTACTAGATACTCTGCTAGATAATCCGTTGCTTTTACGGCTCCTAGATAATTCAAGTGATCGGCATCCCGAAAATCTGTATTGAGATCAATCCCTGTCTCCTCTAAAAGCAAAAAGTAATCTATGACTGGAATATTTTTTTCTGTTGCCCATGTAAAAGCCTGCTCAGTCAAATGATAGTCATCAAATTCTGGCATATGATAAGGCGCCCTGACAAGCAATAGATCAATCCCTTGGTCTTGAAGCAAATGATAAATCCGCTCCAAATACTCATATTCCTGCGTCGTTTGAAAGTCCATATACCGATCTGTATTGATATAGGGAATAAGCTCTTCCATAGGACAAACGGTCGTCGTCGGATAAAATCCAAAGGTTTGATACTCACGATTGGGCTGTATACACAACGTCACTAGTTCTGTCAAGCTCCTATGCTTGCGCTGATATTCTCCCTTGTATTCCAAAAGACCAAAAGCATCATAGATTGTCATATTTTCCGACCATCCTACCTTGGCCTGTCGAATGTCCAAAAAAGCATTGATCTTATTCCATGAGAGATCTGGCATGACCGATATGCCGGATGTCGCATGCAGCCTAAAATCCAATACTCGCTGATCTGCTGCTGTTGTCACTGAGTGGATATCTAAAACGACCACTTCTGGATGCTGTTGTCTAAGAGCCTCCTTCAATAGCCAATATGTGTTCTGATACGATTGCGATGAAGTTGCTAGACTAGCAGACGTAATGCCCATCTGGTCATACATTCTCTGTGGAATATAGCTGCAATACACATGACTAGTTCCAATAAAAAGACAGTCTACTGTATCCTTAGGCAATGTAAAAAATAGACAAGTCCTTCTATCTGGGTCCTCCTTATCTGTACCATACACTTGCACCACTAAAGAGATCCTCTGCCACAACAATCCCAATACCAGAAAAAAAATAAGGGTTTTCAAAAGAAAAACAAAGTGCTTTTTGTTCATTTGAATAACCATGCTCCTTTCTCCACCCACAAATGATTTGTGTATACATCTTGTGATACATACACATGCCTTTGTACAAATTCATTCCCATGCCGCCAAACTGTATTTGCATTGTTTTTACTGGTTTGTTTCCTGCTAAAAGTGAAAGTAGATAAACGATGCCAAATCATACCCTGGTCCATAAATCCCCCAAATTAAAATTGTAAAGATTAGTATATATAACACCAGAAAACGACATACCACCGGACTGCTAAAATACACTTTCATCACACTTTTTTTGTGGTATCGAAGACCATCTACTAAACACACCAGCCCCCCTGCAACAATCATGCACAAAAATTCTATTTTAGTAATACCCGACTCCCATATCCAACTAACATAAATCGGGCCTTTCAAAAATATACGCCGAATAATCTCTATGGCACCTGTAATTCCACCCTGTCCGCGAAACAATATCCACGCAAAATTGACAAGCAAAAATGTGATTGCCATTTGTATGGCTTTGTCTAAAAACGAATCCTTATAATGCAGTTTTTGTTTGAGGTGACTTCGCACTCTCCAAGTACTGTCACCAATTACTTGATAAAAACCATGCAAAAGCCCCCATGCGATATAATTCCAACCTGCTCCATGCCAAAAGCCACTCACCAAAAATGTGATGAGCAAATTTCGATATTTGTAAGCGATTCCCTTGCGATTACCCCCGAGTGGAATATAGACGTAATCTTTTAACCACGAGGATAAACTCATATGCCACCGCTGCCAAAATTCGCGAATACTATGTGAAAAATAAGGCTGCTCAAAATTTTCCTGACAGGTATATCCCCATATTCTTGCCACACCTCGCGCAATATTGGTATATCCAGCAAAGTCATAATAAATTTGAAGTGTATAAAAAATACTCGTCAACAGCAATACAAATCCCGTATATCGGGCATATTCTCCATAGACAGCCCCCACAATGATCGCTAACCTATCCGCCAAAATCATCTTCTCAAAATATCCCCACAGCGCCATGAGAATCCCTTCCATAACCTGTCTCTCATCAAAAATCTTTGGCTGGTCTAGCTGCTCTAAAAAAGAATTGGGGCGGTCAATAGGTCCTGATGTAATCGCTGGAAAAAAACTAATATAAATTGCATAATCTAACAGCGAAATCTTTTCTTTGATTGTTCCCTTCCATGATTCTGCCAAAAAGCTTATCACCTTGAATGTAAAAAAACTTATTCCAATTGGCTCCATAAAGGAAACCTTGGGCAAATTGATGTTTATTGCAAATCTGTTTGACAACTCACTCAAACTTTGTACAAAAAATCCACAGTATTTCAAAATGAATAGTGGAAGCAAACTAAGCACCACAAACAAAATCAAACGTTTTTTGTTATCTTCTCTTTTTGACAGCACTTTGCCTCCAAAAAAAGACAGTACCATCATCATCACCAAAATGCACAGATTTTGAAGGCCAAACGATGCGTAAAACACCAGATTGGCAAACAGCACAATAAACTTTTTTACACGTTGTGGACATAGATAATAAATTGCTGTGGACCCTACTAAAAACAATAAGAACATCAATGAAACAAACTGCATATTATTTTATCAACCCCAACATCTGTCGTAATTTTTTAAACTTTCGCGGCCTATTATCATACTTGTATTGAATATAGGCGCTGCACTCTGGTAGCTTGTTCTCAAAAGCCTGCTCATTCTCCATCCAATCATTTACTTTGCCACAAGATGTAAACAAAATTGGTAAGATTCGTTCTATCTGATGGGCCTCCGATGGAAAGTTTGGTGCTACTGCATAGTTCATCAATTTATTTAAGTTTCTATAAAACACTCTGTCATGGAGCAACACTTGTTCTTTTCTTACAATATAACATGCTCCAGGAGCAAACATACAATACTGCGGAATCATGGGCTTTTGATAAATAAAACGCAACAGATCATCCACATCATTAAAATATTTTTTTGGATGATTGTCAGACTGTGCATACCAAGAAGTATTTTTCTCCACATACACATTTTCCATTGCAAGGAAGGTATTTCCTGCCTCATTTTTTTGCCCTGTACTGTCATATTTTGAAAATTTGTCCCAATACTGTTTTTCTTCGTACAAGAAGGTAAAACTCTGATTGTTATAAACCTGATCCAAAAACTCTTTTGAGCAATGTCGCCCAATCATATTTCCTTTTAATAGACAAATTACTTCGGGCAAATTATCATAATACTCATCAAAATAAGAAAAATAGCTGGTAATGTTATGTCCTGTATTCTCGATATCCTTGATGTGTAATCCCATTGTATGAAGCTGTTCTTTTATGTTAGTCTGCGTCGAGCAGTCATAAATCAAATAGTCCTCGCACAATTCCAACAGATTAGATGGAATAGTGTTAAAATTATGGATGACAAAGAAATTATTTGTTTTTTGCATACTCCCCCCATGCCGCCTTTGGCGGCTCAAATTATGAATGTGAAAAAAATCTGCTATGCAGACTTAGTACTTCTCCACGAAACAGCCTTTGCTGTGAGTGGAAACTGTCACAGGCAATTAGAAGTACTTTTCACGTTTACTCGTTAGAGCAGTTTATTGTAATGATGCAACTATTCTATTCATTGCTATTTTTTATTTGCATGAAGCCGTGCATGTATAAAACAACGCACTGTTTCTTTCTGTTCTGCAAACCACTTTTTCCAATATAGATCCCTCTCTATTTTTAGCGCATGGGCCTCTTTCACACCGCGATGATACTTGATTATAAATTTCTCAGTAAAATACTCTCTGCATGCTCTACTTTCCCAGAGCTGATATTTAGTATACAAATAACGATAATCATTGTAAATTCGCATATCTTTCTGCGCAAAACTCTCGGTATATTGATGGTCATGTACGCCTATTGTGACAAGTGGTTTTTGTGTATAAACAAATACTGCACTCTGTTGCAACAACTCAAAAAACAAAAACATGTCCGAAGCCCAGTTGCTTTGTTCGTCAAAAAGAGTGAGGTTCTTACCGCGGCGATACAACACAGCAGAAGGCGCTCCAATCTGATTCCCCAAAAAAAGATTTCGATAATCCTGCTGTAATCTTTGTATAAATTCTTGTGAAGCATAGCGGTCATATGATAGTTGTCGATGTTTTTGATCCACATGCTGGATATTTTGTGCCTTATCACCATCCAACATCACCTGCCTGCTGCCACAAAAGGCGATCATCGCCTGGGGTTCATCATCTAACATTCTTGTAAATTTTCCTAAGCTTGTCTTATCTGTAAACCAATCATCGCTAAACATAATCTTAATATAGGTACCTTGTGCCATTTTTATGGCCGAATTCCAGTTGTGAATGTGCCCAAGCGGCGTATCATTATGCACATACTTCAACTTTGTCTGTGCATGTTTTTGAGCCTTTTGTGCGAGTCCTATCTCCCGCCAAAGCATACCATCTTTGATCTGATTAACCAACTTTACTGTCTCCTCATTGGTGGAATCATCAGAAATGTTAATTTCAAAATCTGTATACTCCTGTTCGTAGATCGACCGTAACAGTCTCTCTACCTCTGACACATTATTGTATGTTGGAACACAGATTGATACCTTTGCCATACTCTACCTTTCTCTACTGCGCTTTGCCAATCATTCGTTTTATTATGCGCTTTGCCATCACACCAACTCGATAACACATCTCCTTAATGGTGGTCTTTGTCCGCCGAACCATTCGCTTGATGGAGTTCTCTTCATGCATAATCAAAAAATCCAGTTCTTTTTGATGATCTCTAATATACTGAGGAAATGTTTCATCTAAATCACATCGAACAAACGTTGCATTTCGTCCAAAAATATCCTTACCCTCTTTAATTTGATCGCCCACCTTAGACAACACATGCCTTGAATTGTACTCTTGATGTGCTGCGGAAATTACCTTTTCCTGCACACGTTTTCGGATATCTTTCTCGCCGTGACCTCCCATATACCCAAAGTGCCAACCACCATCTGCCACGCGAATCCCGATTTCTTTTCGCTGTGGAAATCGCAATTCTCCGAGCAAAAGATTTTGTTCGCGCAGCAATTTATAGCTGCACATTTTGCTTCCTATCCACTTTTTTTGTGTGACACCATCAAATTCTCCTGCATATGAAAGTAGACTACCAGAAACTTCCTCCATATTCAGATAACAATAAAACAGTCTCTGCGCAAAGTGATAGATTTTATCTTCCTGAAAATCTTTTAAAATCTCCTTGATTTTTTCAGGGTTTGGGATTTCATCTAAATCACTAAAAATAATAATATCGCTGTCCTTACAATCCTGTAATCCTCTTGTAACGGCGTTTTTCTGAAAGGTATCCCGTTCATGTGTCCCTCCTGGCGGTGTATCCTCCACAACAACATGAATAATCTTGTCTGCAAACTCGGCAAACATCTCTTTATTTTCCTCGTAGTATAGTGGCTTTTTTAGCCCTGAAAAAGTTTCTGTCGCCTCACTAATTACAAATTTATCCACCACAGGATTCAATACATGAAGCCGAATCGTGAGCATATCCAACTCATTAAAAAATTGAAAGCAATCATATACCATCTATTATTCACCTGCCTTTTAGCCTTCTTGCAATTTTTTTAATCCGCTCTTTACAAGAGGGCTTTAAAAAATTTGGATACTGTGCATTGGTTCCTTCCCACTTATGAAAAGCAAATGGTGTGATGCCCGTAATCTCTGGTATCATCTTCTCATGACTATAATACTTTGCCACTTCAATAGGTGCGATTCGCATCCCTTGTGCCTCGAGCAAATGGCGTATCTTGCAACAGATAAATCCATCTTCATAAAACCACATCTTGCCGTAGGCATACTCTCCCTTCCAGGGAATCTGAGCTTTCTTAGGAAAATCCATCAACCGCTTACTGCGTATTCCTGCGCTGTTTCCAACACGACAAATGTTCCCGTTGATATCACGATACGTAGTCGTATCGCCTTTAGGTGGAAGCGGCCAAGGCGCTCCAATATAATCATAATCTAAAAACTCATCTCGCCACATCTCAGGATGTACCACAAAACCGTCTGCATGAACAATCAGTGCAAAATCGGTATGAATGTGATCACCTAACTCATAGACCATTTTGTAATTAAATGCATCAATTGTATCTAACTTGTCTGTGTGACTGTACCGAATTTTTTTAGGTAGACCAAACGGCTTTTTATGGGTAATCAAAACGGCATCCCCAAATACAATCCCACGCATACTATATTCCATCGCTTTGATTGTCGCACGAATATTTACACTACTCATTGCCACGAGTGTCACCTGCGGCAATCTCAATTTTTCTGTCTTTTCTTGTATGCTCATGCCCTTTCTCTCCCCTATTGGTGCAATACCGCACACAATCTGCGTTTACATGACCGTAGCATCCTCACAAACATATCACCAGCAACCAGTCCCATGCTTTTGCCGCGAGCCCACAATAGTGCACTCCCACTGAGCTTTTGTCCAATTTTTTGATAATACGGTGATGTCTTTTTGTATGCTTCCAGTTCTTTAATGCAGTCCTGTGCAGAGAACAATCTACCTTTTCTGTCCAAATATGAACATATTGAGTAGATATTTTGCTCTGATGCCCAGTACCCATCTGAGACATTGTGTCTTGCCCAGTATTTTGGCGCAATAATATATCTTGCCGTATCACTAGTATAAGCTGGAAAGAACGCAAACGTCGAGTTAGACAAAATCAGGTAATAGGCATTTTTAATCACAGTATAATCACCTGCTAGATCAAAATGGTGCGCCTCCACCTCAGGCAAAATCCGTCTTGCAGCAGCAAGATCGTCTGTCACTACCACAAACTGCATATCTGTGCGCTTCTGTCTCATAATCTTCATGGCATCTAGCCAATATTTTCTGCGCAAAAACAGTTCTGGATTGCTAGCATACTCCCCTCCACGGATATTAATTACACAAAGATTTTCGCGAGAATACTCCATGCAATTGTATGCTGGTTTGATCTGCATCCATTTTTTAATCTGTTCTTTGTACTTTCCAAAATATGCCTCTGCCTGCAAATTTCCATAAATCAATGTGGACTCTGACAAATGAAACAGAGTTTGATCTACTCCTGTAATATAACATCCATGTTCTATATCGTGTGTGGAGTTTCCAAGGTATATTCGATCCTCTCTCTCGTGATAAACTACATCAAATTGATTCTTATCAACTAAAACTCCACAATCTAAGTCCATAAAATACAGCCCTTTTTTACTCTCTATTGTATTAGCTAGCAATTGGCTGTTTCCTATGCCAAAGTCCCATCCTTTTTCCATCGCAAGACAACGGATGGTCACATAACAAAACAACTGGTTTCCCAATCCTTGCCCTTTTACTAACTCTGTCGCAATAACAGGTTTTTTTTCCACAACTTTCCTCCTTGTTTAGCCTTTTCAACCAAACTCCCACTCGCCCGCCTTAGCCAGCTCTCATAGTAAGATGGGTAAAATTTTATCTTTCACATGATTTGCAGATCTCATCTTTTTTATCAGACAAGATTCTAAACAGTTTTTGAATAATTCCCTTATCAATTGTTTCATCAAACTTTCTAGCAAACATACATTCTGATTGTAGTAACTCCTCTATATCCTGCTCGTGAAATACATAGGGATTGCCCCGTTTCCAATCAATGAAACGTACACAGGCACGATAGTCATCCACAAATCCTGGAATATATAATCGCTTCCTATATTCCGAGTCCATACACATCGTTTGCAACCACAATTCATCAGTAATTTGTGTAAATCTCCACACATAGGCATACCGTTTATACTGCTGAATAATATAACATACAAACGAATGAGTAATACTAAACCATTGCGCTCCTCCGGCGTAGGAAATCTCCTTTCTTCTATCAATATGAAGCCTTCTTTGTATTGCTAAGGAATAGGTTTCTGCCAAATTCCACAGCTTGCGATTTCGCTTCCTGCCTAGTCCTTTCATAAAAAAGTGATAGACCTGATAGCGCGATTGAATCGCATTTTGATAAGATTCTGTACCAAAATGAATAAATTCCTTTCCCGAATGGACATGAAAAAAATCATAAATTTCTTCTTTTGTCTTGATTGGCAAATCTGCGCCAGACAGCAAATGATAATAGCAGTATGACCGTTTTACTGCCGCTCGCAACAGCTCTAATTCTGCCAACAGCATACTGTTATCTCCCCAATAGATGCGATGGCGTTTTACAAAATATACATTGGACTGCTTTACTAGGCTTTCAATCTGTTTGGCATCAACGCCCTTTGCTTTTTTATCAATATGAATATAGATATCATTCCACGAACAGTCTAACAACTGCAATAGATTTTGCAGTACCATAGACGATTCATGAATCATCAGTAAATAGGCGTGTCTGTCTGTCCGATCTGAACCAATCAATCTTTTTTCCTCCTATTTTAAGTCCCGTTTCAACCTAAATGATGACTAAACACGGGAATATTTTCGTCCCACATTCAGGAACGAAAATGTTCCCTCATCATTTAGGTTTCTCCTGTTTTTTTAAGTCCCGTTTCAACCTAAATGATGTCCATACGCGGGAACAAAATGTTCCCTCATCATTTAGGTTTCTCCTGTTTTTTAAGTCCCGTTTCAACCTAAATGATGTTTATGCGCAGGAACTTTTTTCGTCCCACGTTTGAGTGTCTGTACATCGCACCTGCCAACATGTTTTTTATAGATGTGTTTCCACTATCTGCCCATTATCTACTTTATAAATAATGTCACATTTTTCGATGGTATTGAGTCTATGTGCAATAATCACCATTGTCTTTTTGCCATGAAAACTGTTAATTGCCTCCATCACTGCCGCCTCCGTCTCATTGTCCAGGGCTGAGGTTGCCTCATCAAACACAAGAATCGCAGGATTGTGGTATAGCGCACGCGCAATGCCAAGGCGCTGACGCTGTCCTCCTGAAAGTCGCACACCTCTGTCACCGATTGCCGTGTCCAATCCTTCAGGCAATGTCTGAATAAACGTTTTTAGCTGTGCCTCCTCCAATGCCTCCCACACTCTGTCGTCATCAATTTCATCATCGGCAATACCAAACGCAATATTGTTGCGAATAGGCTCATCCACCAGATAAATAGACTGTGGGATATATCCAATCTGTGCAAGCCACGCTGGATAGTTCTCAAACACATCTACACCATCACAAGTGATTGTCCCTTGTTGTGCTTTTAAGAGTCCTAGTAAAATATCTACTATTGTTGACTTACCCGCGCCCGAAGGCCCCATAATTCCAACCGACTTCCCGCAAGGCACCTCCATATGGGCACTCTCAAAGATTGGCGTGTCAGTATTAGGATAAGCATATCGAATATTGTCTAATACAATCTTGTCATTGAGAGCGATCTTTACATCGGGATTATAGGCTTCTATAGTCTTGCTGCCCATCCGTGAGATCTCATTCATATTCATATTTTCATACACATAATCCAAGCTTGATTGTGCGTAGGCTACCTCTGTTATATACGTATTGATTCGATTGACACAAGGCATTAGACGGATCGCCGCCGCTCCAAATACAGCCAGTATTGGAACTAATTTTGAAAATGCATTTCCCGCTAGAATATAGGCCAATAAATACCCTAAAATACTACAGATAAAAATCGTTTCAATAAACATTCTAGGCATACTATTCATAACCGAATAGCGTTTTGAAATGGTAGCTCCCACCACTCCTGTGCTCTCATAGTTATCCGCAAAAAAAGCCTCTCTGTGAAGCACTTTAACATCCTTAATCCCATAGATAGCCTCGATTCTCCACTTGGCAATTCTAGACTGAATCGCTTGATTTTGCTTGCCTAACTTTCCTAATTTTGGTTTTAGTATTTTCATTAACAGCAGCGTCAAAGTGACAAATACACATACCAAAAACGCGGTCATCTTCCAGTCTGACAAGATCAAAACGGAACACAACATCAAAAAGACAATGCCCTCCGATACAAGTGAAATCAAAGCCATAATCATATTAAACACATTAGGAATATCACTGTCTGTCAAGCGAAATACAGTTGGGATATCTGCATCTAGATAAAATTCATATGGCCTGTTTAAAAACTCTCGCAAAACTCTGCTAATCAACTGATTTTTGCTCATGGTAATAAACTTTGTCTGTTCGTTGACAAGTAGCAACAGATACGAATTCTTGATAATATAGATCCCCATCATCAGCACCAAAAGCGCTATAATCAGTGTACGTGAATCGGAGATGGAAACCATCTGACAAAAAACCTGCACATATTGATTTTCCATAATCGAATCGCTGTCCATAATCACGCCTACCACTGGAAAAAGAGCAGAGACACTCAATGTTTCCAACAATCCTCCAACAAAGATCATAATTCCCAAAAACACAAACTTCATCTTCTGCTTTCGGTCAAAAATATAACTCAACTTTTTAATAATTTGTTTCATTTGATGCTGCCTCTTTCCTTATCTATTCCCGTCTACGCGTTATTCTGTACTTTCATAGATCGATTCATAATTATATTGTAAATAAAACTGTTTTTCTTCCTCTAGCCGTTGTAAATAATTTTCTTTTGTCAACAATCCTTCCCCAGAAGCAATCCACTGTAAAATCATACTATTGACCTGCGCTGAATAATGTTCTTTATCGCGATAGTAGTCCAGATTACATATCACATCATATTGATTGTTAAAATTGTACAACTTGACATTAGGACACTCCAATAATAGCTCTGTAACCATCTGCTCCGCTGCAAACTGCCTATTCATCGAACCTTCCTGCTTCAAGGAATCCCAATAACAAATACTATATGGTGTATAAAAAATATGGAATGTTGTGTCGGGATACTGGTTGACTAAAGATACAATATTTTCTGTGATATTATCATAGACCATGTGTTGTTCCTCTGTACCTAGAGTTGTTGGCATCCCTTGTTCCACATTGTTTCTGTCATACGTCTGCAAAATATAAGTCAGTCCTGTCTCCTTATCCCATGAAGAGTACGCGTCCATTGTCGTGCTAGGTTGTCCTGTAATCGTTCTCATAACATTGGTTAAAACTCCGTGATAAAAGATGGACTTATTAAATATATACTGCACATCATTCCAAGGATTATTATCATACAAATATGTGGGATATCCTTCATATTGCGTCCAGTCCTTTTCGCGAATCAATCCATTATAATCTAACGTCCAGACAATCGTTTCTATCTGTTTATTGTATTGTAATGCCCGCTCCAAATTCTGAGAAAGCTCCTGGTATCCTGCCCCCGAAAAGGTTTCCTTTACACAACAAGTTCCCAGCAAAGCATCTAATTCACTCGGTTTAAAATTCTGCGCCATAGAAGTTCCTGTGATGATGGCATCATACTCAAAATGCCTTGAAATCCCATCATTTGTGTAGCGCTCGTCGTACAACCTATATGACACAAAGAAAAAAGGTTTATGAAAATGAAAATATGGATCAAAGACAAAGCAGACCACCGCAATCAACAAAATTGCTCCCAATAAAGTTCCTATACATTTCTTACACCATTTTGCTGCATGCTGTTGTTCCATCGCTTTTCTCACCTCCATCGATAAACCCTGTCCATCTTCATTTTCTGTCTACCAAGTCACTTAAAAATTAAAATACAAAAATTCGCTGACTTCTGACAGCGACATAACACTCCATACCACCAAAAAAGTAATTACTGCAATCTTTCTATTGGTATAACGCATTGTCGCAACCTTTTCTTGTGTGTTTCGCATGGTAAAAGATGCCATAACCGCCACCACTGTAAAAAGGACCACAAAAAACCACGGTTGCGTCTCAATCAATGAACCAAATCCTGCCCGATAGAGAATCTTCATTTCAATCATATCTTGAAACTGGTCTGTGATCGGTGCATAAATAGCTCCAAATCCTCCGTGAAACAGCCTGTCCCACAATTGCTTTGCCTGTTTAATCGACTCTGCGCGAAAGAGGCTCCATGCAAATGTAGAAAAAAGAAATGTCATGCCAATCCGAAGTATTTTGGGCACTTTTTTATATAGTTTATCAAAAATCTTGTTGAGTACATTGGCAACTCCATTCATCATTCCCCACAAAATAAACGTCCAGTTTGCTCCATGCCATACCCCACTCACAAAAAATACCACTAGTATATTGAGATATGTCCGACCAGTTCCGCGTCTGCTACCACCGAGTGGAATATAGACATACTTTGTAAAAAATCGGGTCAATGTCATGTGCCATCTATCCCAAAAACTGACAATAGAGTCCGCTTTATAAGGAGAATTAAAGTTCACAGGCAACTCGATATTAAACAGATACCCTATTCCGTATGCCATATCACAATACCCGCTAAAATCAAAATAAATTTGCATCGAATAGCAAACCATAACCAAAAGAGCACTTGGTGTATTGAGATCACCAATACTTTGATACCCTATTGTAACCACCTTTGAAAAGGTATCTGCAACTAGTACTTTCTTTGCGAGTCCCAGCGAAAATGCATAGATTCCTTTGCTAAAACAAACTGCATTAATCCGTTTTTTGTTCATATCCCGCAATTGTGGAATCAACTCATCATGATACACAATCGGTCCTGCAATCAGTTGTGGAAAAAAAGAAACATAGGCGGCATATTCTACTAAACTATACTTTTCACAGTCCCTTTTATAGCTATCAATCACATAGGAGAGTTGTTGAAATGTATAAAAACTAATACCAAGCGGAAGCACAATACGCAAAAACCCAATATCTGTTCCAAAAATAGCATTGATGTTCTCAATAAAAAAGTCGTAATACTTACAATAAAATAGTATTCCTAAATTGAGTAGCAGTCCCATTATTAGACACACGCGGCGCCATTTATTCTTTGCGGTTCTTGACATCATCTCCACCAACAAGAAATTGAGCAAAATACTCACTACTAGCAAGGCAAGATAACGCATGCTGACAGGCTGATAGTCATAACCATAAAACAGCAATGACAACACAATTAACCAGCAAAGTGCAAGTTTATGTTTTTTTATAGAATTCAATCCATAATACCCTGCCAAAACTAGCGGCAGAAACAGGAAAATAAAAACATAGGAATTAAATAACATGCCTTCTCCCTCAATACTCGGTCCATTCACTTCGCGGTACACCCACTAGACTCTCTAGATCATAATACTCACGATATAGCGAGCATCCCCAGCTCTCTGGATCTTCATCGACATCATTTTTAAATAAAAAGCTGTATCGCGTCTGAAACTCAGGTCGCAGCATTGGCACAGTCAAATTGTAATTGCCCTGGGCCTTTTGCTCTACAATATAAGCTTCTCTCTCATCAATCTCACGCCGAATCCTTACAAGATCCGCTCCGTTTTCAAAGTAGGAAAAAAACATCGCTATAGAAAATACTATAATTCCTCCATATTTGCAGGCAGTCAAAAACATCTCTTCTTTTGGTATATACCAAATTGCCTGCACACAAGCAATCGTCATAAAAATACCTGCTCCAAAATATGCTCTGTCCATTGGTGGAGATGTCAAAATCAACGCATAAGCTGTCATAATGCTTACTATCGCATAAACGACAGCATTTTGAAGCTCCCACCACTTCTTTCCTCGCAAAATCAAAAATACTACTAAAATAATAGTCACAGCAAGCATTAGAAATAGATATGTGTTAATTGCAGTATTGATTTTTAAAAAACGCCCCACATATGCCATGATACCACTATGTTCTTCATCTTCTTTCATCAGCGCACCACGAAGGCGATTGCCTGGCGCCATCACCATGAACAATAAGCCTGTTAGCATCCCACAAATCCCTGTGATGCTCCATATTGTCCACTTCTTATTGTGGTAATAAAAAACGGCTGCAAAAAACAACACCAGCAAAAGACCGCCACCTGATGTATTCTCATTGCACCAGCCGCCCAACACGCCAAAAAAGAAAAGTCCTACAGACACCCATATGCTGTACTTATTTGTTGTACTATGTTTGGTCTGATACCGATACAATGTGACAAATCCTAAAATAATTGTTGAACCCCACAAATAATTGCAAGCGCCACTCTCCCACAATACGGTCTGATCGAACGACACTCCAAATTGCCACACCATAAGATTAATCAACACATAAGCTGCCACATCATACTGTTTTCTTCCTTCAATATTCCAATAAATTAGCAGCATTAACACAACAAAGCAAATACTATTGCAAACATTAAATACTCCTTTTGGCATAATCAAAAAACAGCGCATAATCATCTGAACTACTGTGCGACCATTCCACGTCATATAATTCTCATACTCTGCCCTAAAAAGGTCAAACAAAGAGTGATAGGTAGGTCCTGGCATCAGTTCATCCGACATTGGTGGTGTCAAACAATTATATACTAAAATTGCCAAAAAACTGGCCACAATCGCCAAATAAAATATCCATTGTCTCTTTTTTGTTTTGAAATCCTCTTTCACGTTGTCCCCCATTGATTTGTGTACCTTTATTGCTATCTACTCTTGCATCGAATAGGTATAATCATTTGCTCATAGACCTTATTGACTGTACAATACAGCCACGGACTACACAAAAATAAATTCATTCGCACTACATCCCCGCGTCCACCATAGGCTTTTGCATAGGCAGCTCTAATCTGACGCTTTTCTTTTTTCATCATTTCTACAAGATGTTTTGCATCATTTTTTGTCTTTTTATCAGAGGATAGCTTTAAATAATATGACAATAATCTGCGATAAAAATAATAGGCTGCCATTTCACCCAATTGTACCGAAGCATGTTCTTTGATATATGAAATATGTTCTCGCCAAAATGGAATTTCATCGCGAAACATACGCTGTGTATCGCGCTCATTCATAATGCTTCCTTTTCTGTCAAGCACATAATAATACAGGCAAGAATCAAGATAAACCCCTTTTGTAATCTTGCAAAATGCCTTTGTCGTATACATAATATCCTCAGAATTTTGCCCGACTGGAAATGTTTGTCCCTCCACAACCTGACGTGCAAACAACTTGCTCCACACAGAATTGTATACAATATATCGATCATCTTCACCGATATACACACGCAATAGATCTTCCTTGTCAAACACAGTTACATGGTCACTACCTCCCAAAATGGTGTGATCTTGATAGACACGCGCATATCGGCAGATGGCTACCTGTGCATTGTGATTGACGCAGGCTTTATACATCCTCTCATACATCTGTGGTTCAATCCAGTCATCACTGTCAACATATCCAATATATGCCCCCGTTGCAATCGCCAAACCAGCATTTCGCGCATCGGATAATCCGCCATTTTTTTTATGAACCACCTTGATACGGCTGTCCTGCGTTGCATACAAATCACACATGCTAGATGATGCATCTGTTGAACCATCATCCACCAGAATAATCTCTAATTTTTTATAGGTCTGACATCGTATAGAATTCACACACCGCTCTAAATATTGCTCCATATTGTACACTGGAACAATAATAGATATCCACTCATTCTCGTTCACAAACGTCCCCATTCTCATCTAAAAAGATCCAATTTTCCCAATCGCACAATCGCTTTTGTATCACAATTTTCTCATAGTTGTCATGACGAAGCGGGCGCAACATCAACTTGTCTGGTTTGGAATTTAGCCTTGCTCCCCACATACTAAATGTACTATTAGCACAAATGTGATGTTTGCATTGACTCATAAGTTGCATATCAAACAGGCTGTTATCTCCATCATTCCAATCTACAATACGAATAGTATTTCCCTGATAGTGCTTTTTTACATACTCTATATCATCAGAAAAAATATAATATATCGGATCTGCGACATGTTGCGCAATATAGCGCATTGCTCCCTCATAATAGCGCTCAGTACAAATCCCCATATAGCGCGCACCATCAGCCACTGTTAGATAATCTTTGCGCCGAATATGCACACTGACTGCGTTCTCTGTCTCCATTTGCTTCATACATTGTATATTTTTAGGATTGTCACTTCTTGGAAACACAATTTTTGTGCGAAGGTGTTCCAAAATATCATGATAATATCGCTCACATTCCCAAAATCCATAAAGATACACATCATCCATGTCAAAAATCTCTGGCATGTACTCTGCTGTTTCTTTCACTGTCTTGTTCTGTCTGCCACATAACTTTCTGCGCACTCTGTCCCAAATCTTCATGCGATTATCCAAAAGTGCCATTCGCTCTTTTTGTGTGGCTACTTCATAGTCAAGTCCTTCAAAACGATCTAGCTCCAGTTTGCGCCATTCTCTATCATCACCCGTAGCATCTGTATAAGCATACAGATCCAGCTTTACCGTTTTCCCAAGGCTCTTTAATTTCTCATACAGCGCATATTGATATAATTGGTTGCCCAATCCACCCATTACATGAATCAGAATCATGTGCCCTCCTTAGCTTAGACTATACTCATTAAAATTTTCTCGCACTTGAAGGCATATAAATTTTACTTTAACCACTCTTTGTTGCACAAAACTACTTTGTTCCACAATTTTCCAAAATGGCTATCTGAATAGTAACACAATCCATTCAGAAGGTAAACACTTATACATTTTCTTTTATGAAAAGTTTCTAATACCGAAATCCTTCTTTCAATCCCTCTCTTCTCAATGTAATTTCTATCTTTCGTGGCACTGCTGGAAAAACATCATATCCCACCCTGTCACCACTTTGTGGATAATAAAAAGATATCCCTTCTACTGTAAATTGATTCATCTCATACCTGCCATAATCCTTTTGTCTACTATAATAGGCCTGTGTACTACTTCCAATTATATACTTTCCCAAAGAGAGAAGCTTCACACTTCCTGCAACCACCAAAAGAATACAGATCACTTTGCCTGTAAAAGACCACCATTTTGCAACATACTCTAAAACACTCCCTGCTGTTATTGTCAGTAACAACAGTACATATGCATATCCATAGCGCAAAAGTGGCGCGGAAAACAGCCAGAACAAAAATGAAACTGCTATCGTTATCCATACTAGAACTACATCTATTCTCTCTTTGTTTCTTTTGTGTAGGATACTTATACCTCCTATCACAAGACACAATAAATCCGCAAGAATCAAAAGTTTTTGGCTCGTAGAAAGTATTGTGCGAAACCATGTTGGAAACCATTGCCAAATGGGCAGTGTCACAAGAGAAGCGTCATTTAATCCCCTGCCCCATGTCTTGATTTCCGCTGCGTCGAGTGCTGCTGTTGCCGCTGGAATCTTCCAGTCCACATCAAAAAGATCTAGCGCAGGAAACGGATAGAGCAAATATCCTGACAAAAGAACGTTTCGTATAAGCCACGGTGCAATGACTGCACTTCCTACAAACAAATAGCACACAATTTCCTTCCATTGTTTCTTTTGCAGCAATCTGTATGCTGGCTTAAGAACCAGCAATAAGATCAACCCCGCTGTAAGTTTGAGTGAGACAGCAAACACCCCTCCCACACACAACAGCACATAGGGGGTAATATCTGCGTCTTTATCAAGATCTTGAACGCTTTTTTCAAAGTTGTTCTCCTCTATCTGTGACAGCCATTTAATCACCAAATAAAATATTGTACACATACTAGCATAATCAGATGCCGGAGCAGTAATTTCCCCATAGATTAATGTGAGATAATAAAGAGCCGCTATCCGCGCATAATCTGACAACATCAGTCTTTTTTGTTTCCACGCCTTGCCAATTTTTAAAGTTTCCAAACACAAAAGTAACGCCATAAATCCATTTACACAATGCATTGATTGTCCAAACAGCCACGGCATACTATAGAGAGCACTGAGCGCAAAAAAAGAACTATTGTAGGCAAATCGCACATGGATATTGCCCAATCCCTTCACAATCCCATACTCCTCAATCCAACGAATACTCTGTGCATGATACAAATCCGAATCATAGTGCATATACCCGCGCGATGTGCAATACGCCCACAAACAGACAGTGATTAGCACGACTCCACTCCACATAGGGCTAGCCTTTTTTTTAGTTTTGATCCACTCTGCTAACTCTTTTCGACTTGCACACAATACTGCCACACAAAACACCCATAACACGCCATCCGCAAGTATTCCAACCCCACCAAAAAGACTCCAAACTTGTGCATACACTGTCGCCAAAACAATCCCCATAGCCACGATGCTTCCCAAATCGCAAATCCAATAGCTAGTCCATCTTCTAACAAGCCTCATGCAAAAAAAACCAAGGCCAAATAGAGTACTTCCTAAAAATATCCAATTTAACAAAACCAAAACCATAATAACCCTCAAAAAACACAGCAATTCTTTCAAAAACGCAGCAACTCTCAGGAGATATTTTTTGTTTCATTAAAAGTGTTTCGTTTTGCCCATTCCTGAAACATCAATATATACCAGATCTGTATTCGCCAGATATCCCGCTCTACATAGTCCTCCCATATACTCCACACTACATCTGGATCTAAAATTCCCTGCTTTTTCAAAAGCTCTTTGTCGATCAAACTTTCTGCCCACTCTTTCAGTCCAGGCTCCTTTAACCACTTCATAATCGGGATCGAAAATCCTTTTTTGGGACGCTCCATCAATTCTTTGGGCACATAGCGATACAAGACATCACGCAAGATCAATTTGCCCTCATTGTCTTGCTTCTTATATTCTATTGGCACAGTCCATGCAAACTCCACTACATCCTTGTCGAGTAGCGGGATGCGCGTCTCAAGTGACACCGCCATCGCTGCGCGATCTACTTTTACAAGAATATCATCAGGATGATAGACCTCCATATCCATCAACATGATGCTGCTTAGTGTATCCTTGATCTCTCCATAAGGATAGCTGTTATGTTTATATGGATAAGTTTCCCTTTCTAGTGCGATGCAAAGATTAGATACCTCCTGCGCATTAGATAATTCATACAAATGTTCTTTGCTCTTTGCCCCTAACAAATAGGCTTTTGTCTGAAGCATCTGATTGTTTCGGATCAGCGGATTTCCAACTAAAAGCTTGCTGCACAACCTACGCATCCCGCAGGGAACCCCCTTCATTTTTCCCCATATCCTCTCTATAGAAGCATATGAGAGATACCCGCAAAACAGCTCATCGCCTCCATCACCACTCAAGGATACTGTCACATGTTCCCTTGTCATCTTGCTGACAAGATAGGTTGGAATCTGGGAGGAATCTGCAAAGGGTTCTGAAAACATCCGGGCAAGTTTTGGAATGGCATTTTTGGCATCTTGCTCTGTTATATACAACTCTGTGTGCTTTGTGCCAATATGTTGAGCAATCTCTTTGGCATAGACTGCCTCATTGTAAGAAGGATCTTGCATGCCTATTGTAAAACTGCTTACCTGGCGTGTGGATTGTGCTTGCATCAAAGCCACAATCGTGCTACTATCAATACCTGCCGACAAAAAGGCACCTACAGGCACATCTGCCACCATCTGTTCGCGAATCGCTTCTTTTAAAAGACGTTCTAACTCATCTGCCGCCTCCTGCCTGCTCCCTGTAAAAGGATGTTCTTGTCCATACTTGGCCGCTTCGCGCACCGACCAATACACGCTGATTTTTGGCTCTTTATAAGGAGCCTCCAACTCCAACATACAGCCAGCATCAAGTTTATAAATATCCTTATAAATAGAGTATGGTGCTGGAATATACCCATGTATAAAATATAGTTGTAACACTTTAGTATCTATCTCATTTCTAAAATCATCTAGCACACAAAAACACCCTAGATCAGACGCAAACACAAAATGTCCATTCACATACCCATAATACAATGGTTTCTGGCCAATTCGGTCCCTAACTAACGTTAGCTTTCCTGTCTTCTTATCATAGAGAGCTATAGCAAACATACCCTTACACTGTTTTATTGTTTCTGTCACTCCATAAGCTTCAAATGCCTCTAACAAAACCTCCGTGTCTGAAGTTCCCCGAAATGCAGTAACCTTTTTTTCCTTAAGTAATTGATCTCTCAATTTCTTGTAATTGTAAATCTCTCCATTAAACACGCACATATATCTTCCAGATGCCGATTGCATAGGCTGTGCGCCCGTTTCTGACAAATCCACAATAGAAAGCCTTCGGTGTCCAAGTACCACCTGTTTATCCTCAGAAGCCCAAATCCCTCCCGCATCTGGTCCTCTGTGATACATTCGCAGATTCATCTTTTCTATATTTTCCCGCCAATTGGCCGGTTTATTGCAAAATCCCGCTATTCCACACATACTCTTATCCTCATTTTAATAATACAAATCTGTGCAAAGAATGACCAACCTTTGGACATTCTACTATGTGAAACTTAGTACTTCTCCATAAAGCAGCCTTTGCTGCAAACGGAAACTGCCACAGGCAGTTAGAAGTACTTTTCTCGGCGTGAAACTTAGTACTTCTCCGTGAAGCAGCCTTTGCTGCAAACGGAAACTGCCACAGGCA
>CAJUHQ010000013.1:0-17527 GCA_910586095.1 uncultured Lachnospiraceae bacterium
CATTACTATTTGTGCCGCCAACTGAAAGGCGGCGGAATGGAGATTTATATGAAAAAAGATTTACCTGCCTGTCCAGTAGAAACTACCTTGCTACTGATTAGTGACCGATGGAAGGTTCTAATTATACGTGATTTGCTAGAAGGTACTAAACGATTTAGCGAACTAAAAAAATCAATTGGGGCTATCTCTCAAAAAGTATTGACGGCTAACTTGCGCGCGATGGAAGAAAGCGGTCTACTCACGCGCAAAGTTTATGCAGAAGTTCCGCCGCGCGTAGAATACACACTTACACAGACAGGATACAGCCTAAAGCCTATTCTCGACGCCATGTTTTTGTGGGGAAGCGAATATAAAAAAACTATTGAGTCACCATCCTGATTGGAATCCCCTGCTAAAGAGCAAAAAATACTTCTAAGACAGCCAACAAACACTGTCTAAGAAGTTATTGGATTTCACACTCTATTCGATCTGCAAAATGATTCAGAATTACAATAACTAATCATTACAAATGATTTAAGATTCCTGCAAAGCAAAATCATGGAGGTTGTTATGAAACAAAACATTATCTTAATTGGAATCAATGCAAAATATATTCACTCCAACCTTGCTATTCACAGCCTAAAAGCCTATGCGGATCACCATTACCCGCACCGTCCTCATGGTTGCAACTTAAGTCTCGTTGAATATACTATCAACCAATCTGTTGATTCCATTCTTGCCGACCTATACTATAAAAAGCCAGATGTGGCCGCCTTTTCCTGTTATATATGGAATTGGGAGCTAGTCAAAACTTTACTGTGGGAGCTTCCCAAAATATTGCCACAAATAACATTGTGGCTTGGCGGCCCCGAAGTATCATTCGATGCAGAAAATTTACTAAAAACATTCCCTCAACTTGCTGGTGTTATGGTTGGAGAAGGTGAAGAAACCTTTACAGAGCTATTACATCATTATTGGGAAGGGACATCTTCTTTGTCAACGATCTGCGGTCTTGTATACAACGAAGGATACACCAAAACGCGTCCTCTTATGGATATTAATCAAATTCCTTTCGCGTACGATCCTGCCTACACCACTCTCACTACTTTTGAGAATCGAATTTTGTACTATGAGTCACAACGTGGTTGTCCCTTTTGTTGTGCTTACTGCCTTTCTGCCATTGACAAAACCGTTCGTCTACGCGATATGAAACTAGTTCAATCTGAACTGCGTTTTTTTCTCGATCATGCTGTCAGTCAAGTAAAATTTATTGATCGGACATTTAACTGCAACAAGACTCATTCAATTGCTATCTGGAAATTTATAAAAGAACATGACAATGGTATCACCAATTTTCATTTTGAGATCTCGGCTGATTTACTAGACGCCGAACAGATTGCCGTGATGAACGAGATGCGTCCTGGACTGATTCAACTTGAAATTGGAGTACAATCCACTCATCCAGACACACTGCGCGCGATTGGACGACACATGAATATTGAACGTCTGTGCAATAATGTCGCCGCAATACACCAATCACACAATATTCATCTACATCTCGATCTGATTGCAGGACTGCCCTTTGAAACATACGACCGCTTTGCTATCTCCTTTAACGAAGTATATGCCATGACACCTCATCAATTGCAGCTTGGCTTTCTAAAAGTTTTAAAGGGTTCTCCTATGGAACAACAAGCTGATCTGTACAATATTGTGTTTGGGTCCACTCCTCCTTATGAGGTGCGCAGTACCCAGTGGCTCTCTTATCATGATGTGCTTAGACTAAAGAAAATAGAAGAGATGGTTGACTGCTATTATAACAGTGGCCAATTCACACATACTCTACCTGTTTTAGTACAACTATTTTCCTCGCCTTTTGCTATGTATGAGGCTCTTTCCACCTTTTATCAGGAAAATGGTTATTTTACAAATGTACCTGCTAGAGCTTATCGATATCAGATTCTTTTAGACTTTGCTATCTTGTTTGCTCCCACTAAACAAACACTTTTTGCAGAACTTCTGACATTTGATTTGTACGTGCGCGAAAATCTTAAGAGTCGTCCTCTTTTTTCTCCTGAAAACAACGTCAATCGAGAGGCACTGCGCCATTTTTTTGAGCAAGAACACCATAATCCAACTTACCTTACAAACGCTTCTGATTACACCTGCGCACAACTTCTACGCATGACACATGTAGAGTGTTTTACCTATCCTGTGTGGCGTACAGATTTCTGTGAAACTATAGAACTTCTAGAATCCCCCGCCACCATTTTGTTCGACTATCAAAACCGCGATCCGCTAACACACAATGCTAGATTTTATGAGATTTGTATAGCGTGAAACTTAGTGCTTCTAACTGTTTGCAACAAAGACTGCTTCACCGAGAAGTACTAAATTTCACGCCGCGAAAAGAGTTTCTAGCTGTTCACAGCAAAGGCTGTTTCTCAGAGAAACTCTAAGTCTCACGCATCTTAATTAGAACATACGTTTGCACAAATAAAATTGGCGTAATTTTTCAATCTAAATACATAGATCAATTGTTCCACCTTCAACAACTGTAGCAGCGTCAGGTGCGGGCGCTGCCTCCATTGTGACAGGTAGTTGCTCCGTTGCCTGTACTGGCATATCTACTCCCGAAAATTGCACAGAAACGCCACTCGAACCTTGCTGTTTTTCCTGTTCTAGTTTATACATCATTGCCTTTAAGTATTTCATATCTGCTTCCATAATTTCACGAAGCTCGTCTGCACGATGTTTTTTCTTGAGACGTTCTAGTTCTTCTGGCGATAGATCTACCTGTACAGCCCCTAAAAGTTCCTCCTCTATGCCTTCTAGATCCTCTAGCGATTCTTCCATAACTTCCTGCATCAGTTCTTGATACTCTTGTTGCAATTTTTGCAGTTCGCGCCTGCTTTGTTCAAGCTGTTTTTCCCGCTCTGTATCCTGTGCTTGTGTATCCTGAACCTCCTCCATCTCTTTTTCTTCAATGGAACAAACGCCCTGTTGCTTTGCTCGTTCTTCCTCCTTGAGATGCCGTTGCCGCTTCTTGGCTATCCGCGCCATTCGCCTAGCATGGATAATTGCATGATTCAATTCTGTATCATCATAATCACCATTCTTTTTCTTTAATAACGCTGCAACCTGGGCACGTGCGCGTACTGCGACATTGCCTGCTATACCAGAAGTCTTTGCCAACAAAATTTGTGTGGAGATCTGCTTAAAATTATATTGTAATCGTTTTTTCTTTTTGACTGGCTGCGATCTGCGTATCGATCCTACAGCTTTTCCACTGCGATCTTTTACTGTAGTCACGTTGACCACGGGACTACCCATACCGATCATATTCTCAAACATTCCCATACTAATCCCCCATGCCGCCTTTGGCGACTCAAATAGAAATGAAAAACGCAGTCTTTTGCGTTGTCAACCTGTCTTTTCCAAAAAATCATTTACATATGTTATACATATATATCGGCAACTTTTAGTAAAATCTTTACCAGAACATTTTGTTTTGCACAGGTATTTTTATGGAAAATTAGTACTTAATTATTTTTTCTATCCTTTCTCACAATAATATCCAAAATATTGTTCCTTCAATGTCTTATATGCCCCGCGTGGCAAATAAATCTTTTTTCCAGTACTCATACAGATCTCTTGTGCATTGAGACTATCCATATATTCTAGATTGACAATATAGGAAATGCCAACTCTCACAAACTCTTGATAGCCTGAAAGCATCTGGTAAATCTCTGCCATTGTCATGCGAAGCAACAATTGTGTACCCTGAACTAGATACATACACTGCGCTTTTCCATGTGCTTCACAGTATGCAATGTCATTTACTGTCACGCGTTGAATTCTACCTTCTATCCGCAACAAAATATACCTTTTTCGTTCTTCGTCAATCTCCTTTAAAAATCTGTCTAGAACTGAAAATAGTGTATCTTTTGACACTGGTTTAACCAAATACTGTACAGCATACACCCCAAATGCATCTAAAGCATGTTCTCTAGAATTTGTGAGAAAAATAATCTTTCCCCCACTTCCTATACTATTTAGTTCTCGTGCTACCTCAATCCCTAATTTTTCTGGCATATAAATATCTAATAGTACCAGATCTGGTATATATTTTTCCTCCTTTACCATATAGAGCAACTCACTGGCACTCTCAAAACGCTCTATCACAAGTTCTAATCTGTGATGCTTTCTCTGATAACTACGTAACATTCTCTCTGTCTTGTCTAATTCTCCTGCCTCGTCATCGCAGAGTGCTATCAGATACATACACTACCCCCCCGATTTTCTACTGCCTTACTTGTCACAACTTTGGCTGTTCAATGACTGCTTGTGCATTTAGCACAGGAATATTCATCACTAACCGAAAAACAAATATTCCGTCATCATTCTTAAAATCATATTCACTATTGTATTGATCGGCTGTCTTAATGATACTTGACACTCCGATCCCTCCTGTAAACTCTGGTTTTGGCTGTCCATTTCTAAAAGCTGTTTCTATTCGACATGTATTGCTACAATAAATTGCCAGCTTATTCTTTTTTCTTTTAAGAGAGAGGTGAATCTTGCATGTACGCCGCGGATCTTGCTTCTGTACTTCCATACAGCCATAAATAGCATTTTCATATGCATTAGACAAAATCGTTACCAGATCAATATTAGGAATATCAAAATTTTTGTATGAATCAACATCTAATGACACACAGATGTTCTCTTTTCGTGCTTTTCTAGTGTACGCAGAAAGAATATTGTTGACTGCAGAATTATCACAAATGAGTTCCATTTCTCCTTTTTCAGTTTCCTTTTCGTACTCCTGTAGATATTGTACTAGTTCCTTGCTTTGTCCACGACGAATGTACTCTGCAATCACTGCATTATGGTGTCTCACATCATGACGAATACGCCTCCCTGTCTCCACAGATTCCTCTAACAATTCCATTTGTCGCTCCAATAAGCGATGATTCATCTGCATTAATTGATTCTCTTTTTGATATTCCTGTTCCTTGCCAACATGTAGATAAAGCCGAAATACCAAAAGCTGTAAGGCGCCTGTCAAGAAAAAATTTATTAAAATTTGAAACAAGTGGTAAGGGGTCTGCTCTAGCCTCCCCCCTCTCATAATAAATCCTATACCAAAGAGAATACTGATAATCATAATAGTAACACTAAATCGATCTAGTTCATTCTCCACATAAGCGCCAAATTCCCTGATAGACTTCTTTATTTTTTTATCTATAAAAATTGCCATTAGGATAATCAGCACGATGCGCACAATAATATCCACCCATACGTTACCATCAAAGAAAAGAATGGACATCTCAAGCCCGCTAATCAAGAACACTGCCAGCAAATAAAATGTAAGTGCTAACTTATACACTGCCAGATACAGTGGATCTCCACTCATATAGATCGAAAAGACACAAAAAACCATATACATGATAAATGCTACTGCTCTGACACAACTTTCCCAATCTGTCATATACCAGATACACGCTATCACAGTAATTACTATACAAAATCCAATATAGCTTAGTATCATTTTCTTTCTTCCAAATCGCGGTTCACTCATCAAAGAAAATAGGATGCTGACTCCAATCGTACTGATAATGAATCGAATGAACGCAATATATACAGGGCCTCCCAACATCCTTATCAAACTCCTATCTATTTATTTTGTAATATCAAACATCTGTCGTATTGTATCAGCTATTTGCTTTGAATGGTTGGACAGCCGACGCACTTCATCTGATGCTACAACAAATTGTTCTTGCATCTCTTTCTTCTTGGCTGCCTCTACAGAATCATTTAGAATCAAAAGTGCAGTCTGTAATCGAATAAAGATTATCTTTTCTGTCAACTGATGAATCTCACACAGTTTCTGACTACTTGCAACTGCCTTTTCTAAATTTTTTTGAGGTCTGTATACATTTTTATTAGAAACAGACTTCTCACAAACCTTGCGCATTTTCTCTGTATGTATGGAACTATCACAAGATTCTTTACTATTTTTTGTCACATGCTCAATTTCATTCCCTAATTCCTTTCTAGTATGCCTAATCGCTTCAACCAATTCTTTTATCACAATATTCGATTTTTCTGTTTGAGTAGTCGAGTTTGTATGCTCTACACGTTCTTTTTTCTGTGCTGCCATCTTTACCGATGCCTCCTCCATGCTGCTGCCAACGTTCTATGACAGCCATACCAATACCTTGATATCATGTGCTAGGAAATTGATAAAATACCTTTTTACAAAATGGTGCTAAGCACAATTTTGCAGGAATTTTGCGACTAACATAGATGTTCGTATAAATGTCTTTTTACACCTCATAAAAAATAAATGCGAACAATAATGATAGCTATATTATACCAAAATAAGACATAATTTGCGCTATCTGGCACACTTTGCACATTTTTAGGCATGCATTGTAGGATTATCTAAACAAAAATAGCACCCCGAAGGATGCTATTTTGCAAGGCACTTAGTTATCTTTGTACTACATTTCAATCCACACTTCCACGCAGGGAGTGGTTGTAATACCCCACAAAGATATATCAGCCTTATAAAGTCTCAGTTATTGTGATCTGATTACAAAAACTTATTTAGCTCATAAATCAGCTTCTTTACATCAATTGGCTTTGAGATATGTGCGTTCATACCACAGTCTAAACAATGTTGAATGTCCTCTGAGAAAGCATCTGCTGTCATTGCAATAATTGGCAATTGGGCATCCTTTCGCTCCAATGCACGAATCGCCGTCGCTGCTTCGTATCCATTCATCACAGGCATCCGAATATCCATCAAAATAATATCGTATGTTCCCACTTCAGACTGTTCAAACTTCTCAACACAAATCTGTCCATTCTCTGCTCTTTCCAATTCAAAGCCAGCTTCCGATAACAACTCATTTGCGATCTCCCAGTTCAGATCATTGTCCTCAGACAACAAAATATGCTTTCCTGAAAAATCCCTCTCATTCTCAATGTTGCTTTCTGTAGTTGTATCAACACCTTGTACAAATCGACTTAATCCCAGATAAAGATTGGACTTAAATAACGGTTTTGAGATAAATCCATGTGCTCCTGCCGCAACGGCATCTTCCTCAATATCACTCCAGTCATACGCCGAAATAATCAAAATAGGTACCTCATCCCCTAGCTGTTTTCTAATTTCGCGAGTTGTTTGGAGTCCATCCATATCTGGCATCTTCCAATCTATCAACACCAAATCATAATCATTTCTCTGCGCATGGCGTTTTGACACCATCTCTATTGCTTGCATACCACTAAGGGCACACTCCGCATTGACACCGATCTCTCCTAGCGCAATTGCTGCACCGTGACATAAGTCTTCATTATTATCCACCACCAACACATTCCATGCTGGTAAAATCATATCCTCCTCTTTTGTGACAGCCTTCTCTAAATCTAGGACAATATGAAACTCACTTCCCTCTCCTGGTGCACTCTTTAATTCCAAGCTTCCCTTCATGGCCTCTACAATGTGTTTGGTAATAGCCATTCCAAGGCCAGATCCCTCTGTCTTGTAAACTTGCGCTTTCTTCTCTCTACTAAAAGTATCAAAAACCGTTTTTTGAAACTCCTCTGACATTCCAATGCCGTTATCCTTCACTCTAAAATGGCAACGAATATATGTATCTCCAATCGGAGAGGCTTCCTGTGAGAGATAGACGTTGATTCTGCCGTGCTCTGGCGTAAACTTAATTGCATTGGACAAAAGATTAATTAGAATTTGATTCAAACGCACACTATCACAATATAAATTCTCAGTCTCAATTTCCTGAATAAAAATATCAAAATGTTGCTGTTTTGCCTTCACTTGAGCCTGCACAATATTTACAATGCTCTCCATTGTCTCTGGAAGAGAGATTAAATCCATATTGAGACTAAGCTTGCCACTCTCAATTTTGGACATATCTAACACGTCATTAATCAATCCCAGCAAATGTTTGCTTGATAATGTAATTTTTCTAAGGCAGTCTCTGACGCGATCTTTATCATCAATATTTGCTAGTGCAATGGTGGTCATTCCTACAATACCATTCATCGGCGTTCGGATATCATGGCTCATATTGGACAAAAATTCACTTTTGGCATGATTGGCATGATCTGCCTCCTGCCTGGCATGGTTCAACTCCTCAATCTGCCTCTGTGTCATAAAATAGTATAAAATAAAAATAACTAAAATCGTGACCATAATGATAGAACTAGCACCTAACATAGTATAAGTACGTTCACGACTGAGCCGACTGATCGCATCATCGATCACACCATATCGCATGACAGTAATCAGATACCAATTTGATCCCGAAAGTGGTGAACAATAAATATGACCGTGTGTCTCCTCCTCTAGGATTGGCGTTGTATACTCTGCCTGGTTCTCCATAGCCTGCTTGAGCTCACGGACATAATCTTCCGCCTTCTTCCCATTGAGTTCAACTAGAAGCTCTAACATGCGATTAAAATAACTTTCTCTAAATGCATCGCCATTTCTAACTACATAGCTGCCATCCTCACGAATAATATGAGAGTATACAATAGCATTTTCTCCTAAAAATAATGCTGTATTGAGATCTTCCATAGGAAAACCTGCCACTAAGGCAACACTAGTTTTTCCATCCTTCATTTCATATTGTGCTCTTTGTATCAACAAAAGCACCCGCTCACCGGATGCATTTTGGGCACTGCACACCTTGATTTGATCGTCTTGTATCAGATTCTCAAACGAGTCATCTATAATAGTGACAGGATCTCCATACACCATTTCACACTCTCCATCTTGTGTGTAGAGCGCTAAATATGTAAACTCACGAACACTGGCACTCAGCGATAACTCTTCAAACATCTCCTTGCCATAACTAGTGGTCGAAGGCGGGGTACGTTTAATAATACCATCTACCTGAGATAGACGCATATTGATAACAGTTATATATTTCTCTTGCAACTGCCGATCCATCTCTGACATATAAATCGTACCAATATCACTGATCGCATCATCACTGCTTCTACTCATAAATACAACGATTACAAAAAAGACAACGGCACATAAAATCAGAAAAAAACTAAAACTGGTTATCAAAAATCTTTTTGTATTCTGGAACATTGCTTACCACCTGTCAAATCATTCTGTCTTGTTTCAAATTACAATACCTACAATTTGCATATGGCAAAATTATATCATTCCTTTATTCTTTCGTCAAGATCCATGCTTGCTTGATTATACTACAGAAGTCATATCTTCCCTCAACATTCTCTGCCTTGATGCTAATCGTTTCAACGAGAGTATCCTATATTTTTCTTGTTTTTACTATTTCCCACACTGCTAAACAATCACACAGATATCAAAAGAATGGAACGTTTCTAAATACGTTTTCCACTGCCATACTATTATTTTATTGCACACAACAAATTCACTACTCTGTGATGCTAAATCTCTTTGTGCTTCTCTTCTTGTCTATGGTTCTAACATCTTTATGATAGATATTCATTTCCATAAATTTCTATCTGTGTCAATGCAGGGAATGGAGACGCCTCTTTCGATTGTCTCATATCACACATTTCTAGCCACTCAACGCGCTTCTTCTCAAATACAATTTCCTGCGCATTACCACTTTTTATAAGTTCTGCTTCCAACTGGCTCCCATCAGAAAACACAAATGAAACCTGATTCCACCAATTATCATGTGGAAAATCCGCTCTTAAATACACAATGATTCGATCTACCTCAACAGTCCTGCCAAATGTAATGCGAATTGTGGCGTCAGGCTGGCGGTTAATCCCCCATGAAGCATATGGCCACTCACCATGAGAAGCGTTGGCCGTAACACCATCTATTGCATTCTGCGCTGCAAAAACAGCCTCCCCTCTTGTCTCTACATTGGCAACGGCATGTGGAAACAAGTTTTCTATCTCATGTTGGTCATAGACATTTAGTGCTAAATTGCGATACATCCCAATCTCAAATGACTTTGCCACTTTTACAGATAACAGATGCTTTCTTCCTGTAAATGCTTTGGGAGAAAGATTGGTCTTTCGCACACCAAAGGGAATTTTGTATTGAAAATTGCCTTTAAGAAACAGAAGTACTTTTCCTAATGCGTCATCTAACTGTACCCACGCATAGGTGTCTTCTTCTTGCACTTCCACAACAATACTATCCCCTTCTACATACTCCCCTGCATATACTAAATTTACCTCATCCATTCCCCTGTTTACTGCAAGAGTTTCACCATCCTTACTCAAAATTTTCAAACAAACGTTTTGCATCTCGTACCTCCTTTTTACATTTTGCATCATCCACAATAATGCTATTTTTTAATATCTATGAACCGTTTTCTTTTAAATACTTATGCCATGTACTAGTGCTATCATAAATTCAAACTAAGTGTTTAGAAAAATAATACACATCCATTTTCTTCTTGCAATTGATTATAAACTATTTGTGCTATATTTTCAACTCTATCCCACTCTAAGATACCATCAACCTTTTTCTTGACGCGCCAGGCTAAATCCTTTATTATATAATCTGAATTGTTGGGGAAACAGGTGTGATTCCTGTGCGAGCCCGTCGCCGTAAAGCATATCTTCTATCTTGTTGTCCTTACTAAAATGCCACGTTTAGGAAATGTCATTGGAAATATTGTCACAGTTTTGCAAAGCTAAACTGTAACAAATGGTCTGAGAAGGCTGGACAACAAAATGCTAAGCCGAAATATCCAAACAATTCAAAATCCTCAAAACAACAGCCGCGAGCGCCGGCTATTCGAGGAAATAAGAACAAAGGAGCAAACAATGAAACGAACACTGTTCAAGCTGCCAAAAAAATGCAGCAAAAAAATGTCGTCATTCATCCTTTGTATGGTGCTGATTGTGGCTATAGCACTCTGTACATCTGGCTGTAATGACCACGCAAAAAATCAGACGTCCGTCACGTCCAATCCCCAAACCGACACACAAGCTGATACCACCATTTTAGGAGAAGGCAGCACCCACTTTCTTTTTAGTGTCGTAGACCGCGAAGGCAATGAAACCATATTTGAAATTCATACGGACAAAGCGAATGTGGGCGAAGCTTTGACGGAGCTAGAATTAATTGCAGGAGATGAAGGTCCCTACGGACTCTTTGTCAAAACAGTCAACGGTATTACAGCCGATTACGAAACAGACGGTGTATACTGGGCATTTTATATTGATGGCGACTATGCAACCTCTAGCGTTGACACTACTCCTATCACAGAAGGACAAACTTACTCCTTCAGAGTGGAGTAAGTCATGCGGCCAACAACGCGGGAAGCTGCTATCTTTGCCATGCTAGGCGCCATCATGTACTGCTCAAAGGTTTTGTTAGAATTCGCCCCAAACATTCATTTGATTGGCACTCTAATCACTGCCTTCACTGTTGTTTACCGAAAAAAGGCGTTGTACCCCATCTATGTCTATGTTCTCTTAACTGGCATGTTTAACGGTTTTGCAACTTGGTGGATTCCTTATCTATATATTTGGACTATCCTTTGGGCGGCTGTGATGCTTCTTCCACAAAGTCTTCCAAAAAAAGTACAACCTCTCGTATATATGTTGGTATGTGCCGCACATGGTTTTTTATATGGCACACTGTACGCCCCTGCACAAGCACTCCTTTATGGCATGCCTTTTCGCGGCATGATTGCATGGATTATTGCAGGGCTATACTTTGATTGCATCCATGGAATTAGTAACTTTTTTTGCGGTATCTTAATTGTCCCAATCATCTCGACACTGCGCCTTGCAGAGCGCAATGCCACAAGGTAGCTATTTTTTATATAATTTTTACATGCGTGTTGGGCGATAGTACTTGCAGCAGCTCCCTGGCATTTATTTTTGTCGGACTGTCAGGGAAGCTGCTATCACAAAATACTACCCTTCTAGGCTTTTTGGATGCAATATGCCTGATTACAGCATCAGAAATTTCTTTTTCAAAGCATGCAATCAATTTGCCGTCATCACAATTGTAGATGATATATCCTTCTATAATCTCTTGGCTGTGTGGCAATGATAGCGGCAATCCCCACTCTAGTAGGCATCCATAGAGTAAATCTAATCCTGTTCGATCTTCTTTAATATTAGTTTCCACTAACTCCAACATCTCTTGTGTATAGTCATTTGGCGCATAGTAAATGTCTTTCATATTCGTATCGTCCAGTCTAAATGTCCTAAAACCGACATCAACGCCAGTCGCTTGGAGCTCTGTGCCAACACGCTCAATCCGATCTCGTGCAATTTCACAGATAGTCTTGTATCCTGCTGCATATGCGGTACTGTTTTTTTGTATTTCTTCTGGAATCTGAACCATCAAAAATGTTCGTGTCCCGCCATCCTCAACATTCTGTTCCAAAACTGCCTGAGCAGTAGTAGCACTACCCGCAAAAAAATCCATCACAATAGAATCTTGATCGGTTGCATATTGGATCAATTTTTTGATAAATGAAACAGGCTTTGGATAACTAAATACATTCTCTCCAAACAATTTGTGTGCCTCTATTGTTGCTGCCTGATTCATATATGCATTTTCCACGCCAAACAAGCTATGTACAGGTTCAAATAGGCTGGTTGCATCCTTTTTGTAGCGTTTAAAAACAAAACCGCGCTCCTTGTCCTGGTACTCTCTCTTAAATTTTATCTTTCCCTCCTCAATATAGCGCTTAAGTGTCGTTTGAGAAAATGCCCAATATCGCCCCGATGGCGGTACATCTTTTCTGTGTGTGTATGGATTCTCAATCTCAAAATAAGTAGATGGCCCACCACTCTTGGCACTTGGATCGCCTGCGCACCAGTCTCCATTTGGATCATTATCTGGATTTGCATAGCCACTATACTCTTTTTTTTCTCCTTTTAGCCTAAGATGGTCGATTGACTTAGCATAGATTAGCAAACTCTCATGCTGCAAATTAAAACCGCAACCATGATCTCCTGTCATAGATTTGGTTTTTCGGATAATTTCCCCGACACGATTTGTCTCACCAAAAATCTCATCACAAATTTTCTTTAAATTTACTTGCTCATTCTCATCAATGGAGATAAAAATCACTCCATCCTCCGACAACAAATTACGCGCTACCAACAACCGCGGATAAATCATAGAACACCAGTTTGAATGAAATCGTCCTTCCGATTCGGTATTTTTAAATAATTTTACTCCACTATCTCCATAGAGTCCTACAGATTCTTGATACTCTGTTTTATCTATAGCAAAGTCATCCTGGTAAATCAAATCACTTCCTGTATTGTATGGCGGATCAATATAGATCATTTTAATTTTAGCGAGATAACTTTCTTGCAGCAGCTTTAAAACAGCTAAATTATCTCCTTCAATCAATAAATTTTTAGTATGATCCCAATCAACACTTTTTTCGATCTCGGGTCGCAGCGTCATTCGAATCGGTCTGTGCGCCTCTGCGATGGATTTGTTCTTTCCTGGCCATGTAAACTCATATTTTTGTGCTTCCTCGTCTATATCCTCTGACAGCATTTGCCGCAAAAGATCAAAATTAACACTGCTTTTGACCTTGCCATCTCCACAAACCACCTCGTTTATACAGCCTGGAAACAATTTTGCAATGGCCTCTCTATTTTTGACACGCTGATCTGGTGTCTCAAAGTTCATCTTAATAGCCATACCCCTTTCTCAACCTGCAAATTTATAGTCCATACAGCCTGTCAGACAGCAGGTTGTGCATGATGTGTGTTTACTATGTATTGTCTATTGGGTCCCTCTGCTGCCAAAAATCTCAGAAGAATACTGGTGCAATCGCATTGCATCTGCAATCATCTGTTTTAATTGATCTATTTGTTCATAAGAATATATTTTAAAATGGGTGGTATATCGTGTGAATCCTTGTTGTTTTTGTGGTGAATCGGTCAGTAAACTTCTTTTTTGACGTTTCTCTCTCAACCAGTCCTCATGCCAACCAACAGCAACTGCTGTCTGAGTCGAATCACATTGTAATGATAACTGAATCGAATCCTTCTCCAATTTTCTTTCATATTGTCCTAATGTGCTATACTGAAAAATACCATTAGCAAAGTATCGGTCACGATACTCCCAGTCATATCCTATAATGGTTTGGGTTCTGGTATCTATAAAGATCCCATCATTGTCAAATGTTTCTTCCGGATTAGGTCTCATCTCAATATGCCGACATACCAAACTATTGTTAAACAACTCCGCAAATGCCATCATACTCTTGTCATGTATGGAATACATAGATGCTCTGTACAATGAAAATACCTCCGTTTTTCTTTAATATCATTAACTATCACCAAATTATACTATCGCTGCTATACTGCGACTCTACTTTCTTTTTTGTCTAAAACAATCTTCCCACACAGCTTACTAATAGCGCCGCAATCCATGCAACAACACATTGTCCACAAGCCATGAACACCGCCCACTTCCAGCCAAGCTCCCTTTTTACTGCTGCCACTGCTGCCACACAAGGGGTATAGAGCAAGCAAAACGCCAAAAGCCCAGCCGCCGCATAAGGAGTGAGCACTGCCAGCAAATTCTGTGTGCTTCCAAAAAGCACTGTAATCGTAGACACGACACTTTCTTTTGCCATAAAACCAGTAATCAATGCTGTGCAGATACGCCAATCTCCAAAACCAAGGGGTTTGAATAATGGTGCAATAACTCCTGCTGCCGCTGCAAGAATACTATCCTTTGAATCTGTAACCACATTCAGTCTAGTATCAAACGTCTGCAAAAACCAGATAATAATTGTTGCAAGAAAAATTACTGTAAATGCGCGCTGCAAAAAATCTTTTGCTTTATCCCACAACAGCCGACCTACATTCTTTGCCCCAGGCATCCGATAATTAGGCAATTCCATCACAAACGGAACAGCACCTCCATGAAATTTGAGTCTGCGAAGCAATATGGCCCACAAGATTCCCACAAAAATACCACCAAAATACAATGCAACCATCACTACTGCGCCACTTTTAGGGAAAAATACTGCCGTAAAAAATGCATAGATTGGCAGCTTTGCCGAACAGCTCATAAAAGGAGTGAGCAACACTGTCATCTTGCGATCACGCTCTGAAGGCAGTGTGCGACTTGCCATAACTCCTGGAACGGTACAGCCGAATCCAATTAACATAGGAACGATACTGCGCCCTGACAACCCAATCTTTCGTAGCAACTTATCCATCACAAATGCTACGCGTGCCATGTATCCGCTGTCCTCTAACAAAGACAAAAAGAAAAATAGCGTAACAATCGTAGGCAAAAAGCTCAAAACACTGCCCACGCCGTTAAAGATACCATCAATCACTAGCGATTGCAACACATCATTGACAGTAGCGGCACTCATCGCTGTTTGTACCAGGCGTGTAAGTGCCCCTATCCCTATCTCAAGCAGCGATGAAAGCGCCGCGCCAATCACATTGAACGTCAGCCAAAACACAGTCGCCATAATTCCGACAAACACGGGAATCGCTGTATATTTACCTGTCAGAATCTTGTCAGCTCTGACACTCCTTGCATGTTCCTTGCTTTCATGTGGTTTGACCACTGTCTGTTGGCAAATCTTGCCAATAAAGGAAAATCGCATGTCCGCAATTGCTGCTGCCTTGTCAAGTCCACGCTCTGTCTCCATCTGTCGAATAATATGTCCTAATATCTCCTCCTCGTTGTGGTCAAGTTGTAACTTTTCTAATATCAGCGTGTCTCCCTCCGCCAACTTAGCTGCTGCAAACCTGACAGGAATATCATGTTGTAGTGCGTGATCTTCTATCAGATGCATAATACCATGCAGACACCGATGCACAGCACCCCCGTGATCTTCTGCCTCACAAAAATCCTGTCTTCCTGGTCTTTCCTGGTATTTTGCTACATGAAGTGCATGATCCACCAGTTCTGCGATCCCTTCATTTTTGGCCGCCGAGATTGGCACTACTGGAATCCCCAACATCTCCTCTAGTTCATTGACGCGAATAGAACCTCCATTCTCACGAACCTCATCCATCATATTTAGTGCCAACACCATTGGAATATTAAGCTCTAAAAGCTGCATAGTCAGATACAAATTGCGTTCAATATTCGTTGCATCCACAATATTAATGATTCCTTTGGGATGTTCCTCCAACAAGAATTGCCTTGTCACAATCTCCTCACTAGAATATGGAGACATTGAATAGATCCCTGGCAAATCTGTAACTAATGTATTGGGTTTGCCTTTGATCGCACCATCTTTGCGGTCCACTGTAACACCTGGAAAATTACCCACATGCTGATTTGCACCTGTCAGTTGATTAAAAAGTGTCGTCTTCCCACAATTTTGATTTCCTGCTAGCGCAAAAGTAAGACAAGTTCCATCTGCAAGAGGATTTTCATCTGCCTTAACATGATATCTACCTCCTTCACCAAACCCTGGATGTTGCTTAAAACTTTTGATTGTCTGCGGGTTAGAAGAAGTACTACTTGTCTGATTTTGTGTCTTTTCAATCTCTATTTGCTGTGCATCAGCAAGCCGAAGCGTCAATTCATAACCGTGGATTTGAAGCTCCACAGGATCTCCCATTGGTGCATACTTTACCATTGTAACTTGTGCCCCGGGGATAATACCCATATCTAGAAAATGTTGACGTAGCGCCCCCTCGCCTCCTACTGATACCACTATTGCTGTCTGGCCAATCGGCAATTCTTTCAGCGTCATACTATTCCTCCATTCTTATAATGCAAACGATATCGTTTGTTTGTATTATAAACTTTGCGCATAAAACTCTATAAAAATCTCTGATTTTTTAACATACGATTCTCACAATCAATATTATGAATTTTTTTGCGCAACCTCTTCTCTCTATCATAGTACATTTTCACCATAATTCCACATTTTTTTACAAAATTCCAAAAAAAGGGCAAAATTTACAGTTCATACTTCGTTCATAATTCTTTGAAAAATTATTCAATAAAAGAACATGATTTAGACATCTTGAAACGATATACTATGAAACATAAGGTGATACAAAACAACGCCTTACCAATTACAAGTGACTTTTACTTAATTTAATAACTTTTTCATAATAATTGCCAAGTAATCGCAGGATTGCTTGGCATCCTCCCTTTTCAGGGATCTTTTATAATTTTTTTCTTTATTTCTATTTATTTTTTATAGATACTTCATAAACTTGTCGCAAATATTTATTTTTTTCTTGCATTATTTTGTCACAGTGAGTATAACTATTAATAAGAACAGGCAAACGCTAAAAGAGAACATCCACACGGCAGAATGGACTGCCACCAGCGGGTATTCTCTTTTTATTTCTATGTCTCATTTCAAAGTTTAACTAGAAACTATCAATTATCATAATTTTATCCCTTCCGATGCCCAAAGCTTTTCTGAGAGCTTTCCTTTTGCTCTCAGAAACGTCTTTGCCTGAATGGTATCGGAAAAGATAATACGGAACTTATAACAGTATTCTCTTTTCCGATGCCCAAAGCTTTTCTGAGAGCTTTCCTTTTGCTCTCAGAAACGTCTTT
>CAJUHQ010000013.1:17627-41865 GCA_910586095.1 uncultured Lachnospiraceae bacterium
GCCTGAATGGTATCGGAAAAGATAATACGGAACTTAAAATAGGAGGAATATCTATGTTTAATCTCATAGCAAGTATAAACAGCGCCATAAACGGCATCGTATGGGGAATCCCTATGCTGATTTTAATCATTGGCACTGGCATCTATATGACAATCCGCACCCACTTTTTTCAGATTCGACATGCCAAACACGTTGGTGCAAAAACCATTGGCGGCGTATTTAAGAAAGAAAGTGGCGTGACTTTGTCTGGTGAAAAAGCATCTATCTCCCAATTTCAGGCGCTTTGCACAGCCTTAGCCGCCACCATTGGCGTGGGGAATATCGCAGGCGTCGCAGCAGCAATCGCCGCGGGTGGCCCTGGCGCAATCTTCTGGATGTGGCTCTCTGCATTTTTTGGAATGATGACCAACTACTCTGAAAATCTGTTGGGTATCTACTACCGCCGAAAAAACAGCCATGACGAATGGTGTGGTGGTGCAATGTATTATCTAAGAGATGGATTAGGTTCCAAAAAAGGATGTGCGGGACTAGGCAAAGCGCTGGCTATTTTTTTCTCTTTATTTTGTGTACTCGCTTCCTTTGGTATTGGAAATATGAGCCAAGTAAATACCATATCAAGCAACATTACTTCCGTTTTTCATATCCAAGCACTTGATCGCACCATTCAAATAGGTCCTCTTGTCATCAATTTATATTCATTGATTGTGGGACTTTGCCTTATGGTGCTAGCAGGCCTTGTAATTGTAGGGGGTATCAAGCGAATCGCACAGGTCACAGAAAAATTCGTTCCATTTATGGCCTGTGCATACATACTTGGCGCACTAATTGTATTTCTAGCTAATATTAGCAAAATCGGCGAAGTGTTTAGCTCTATCTTCTCTTTTGCATTTGGTCTGCGCGCTGTCGGGGGCGCCGCTGTTGGCCTAGCAGTCAAAAATGCTGCCACCTGGGGCTTTAAGCGTGGTGTATTTTCCAATGAAGCTGGGCTTGGTTCCTCTGTGATGGTTCACTCCGCATCCAATGTAATAGAACCTGTCAAGCAGGGTATGTGGGGAATCTTTGAAGTGTTTGCCGACACCATTGTTGTCTGTACATTAACAGCATTTTCCATCCTTTCTACAGGACTGATTGATCTACAGACTGGACAAATGCTCTCTACCAACGAGCAGACCGCCCTAGTGAGTGAGGCATTTGGATCTGTGTTTAACTTTGGCAGCCTGAATATTGGCGGTGCCTTTATCGCTGTTGCAATCTTGTTGTTTGCTTTCTCAACCGTGCTAGGATGGAGCTACTATGGTACAAAGGCTTGGGAATTTTTGTTTGGAACAAAGGCCACCATTATTTACAAAATTGTATTTGTCGTGTTTATTGTATTTGGAGCCACTATGAATCTTGATCTTGCCTGGGATATTTCTGACACCTTTAATGGTATGATGGCCATTCCAAACCTAATTGGTGTGCTCACACTTTCTGGCACTGCTATCAAAATCACCAATAACTATGTGGCACGCACATTTCATGGCTCTAAAGAAAAACCCATGCTCTCCGCTTATGACGACATTCAAAAAGAACAAGAGCAAAAACTTGCAAAGACTACCGCGCCACAATAATCCCTTGCCTGTATGCAAAAAGCAACCATGTGAGATCTTCTATTCTTTCTAAAATCACCTTTCCATTATCAGTATCCTTGACCATCACACGCTCGGCCTCCATCTCAAAAAAGTTGGAGGTCGACTCAATATCTTTATTCTCCTCGAGAACTTTTGCCACGCTCTCAAAGGGTTGGTGTGCTTTGAGCCGCATACCGTGCGAATTATAGATCAATGTATATCCTGCAATACCTGTCGTTTTTTGATACGCACGGCAAAAGCCTCCATCTATAACAATCAAACGATTATTTGCTTTGAGCGGTGACTCGCCTTTGGCTACTTTGATCGGTGTATGTCCATTGATAATATGGGATATTGAATTGTCAAGACCAAATTCATGCAAAATCTTAATACAGTATTCCTCTTGCAAATAAAAGCGGTAATAAGGATTTTTGGGTTCATCATAAGTACTCTTATCTGCCACAAATGTACGCTCAAATGTCTTCATTGTTCTGCCAGAAAGCGGCGATTTTTTGCCACACCACAAATACCACATAAAATCCACATCCGATTGATTGGCTCTTCCAAAAAATGCGCGTCTTGCAACGGTTGCCGCATAGTCCATATACTCCTTTCCCTGATAAAACTTACCATCAATCTCCATGCCATCAAACGCACCCTCTGCTGTCATTGGAATACAGCCATGAAATAGAAGATTTTTATTGTAGCACAAATAAATATTTCCCCTCTTATATAAAAACTTGACATGCTGCCTAAGCCTATGACTATTGATAAATGCTGCACGCAAATCTTCTATTACCTGCTGTTCCTCCTTAGACAATTCATAGGCATGTCTAAGATCTAGCGTCGGAAAATAAGAGTCATTGAGCGCATACTCCTTGCCATCAATAGACACACTTCTATGTTTGGTATCAATCTTGTCTAACAAAAGACGATCCTCCATATCATATTCAGGATGTCTCAAGATAATTTGCCCTTCAAGCTTAAACAATATAACAGAGATTGCCTTGAGCGCCGCTTCCATAGGCTCCATTTGTGGATAAGTATGCTCTGCAAAAAGTGTTAGCGATCGTAGACTAATTGCATACGCATTTTCCAAAATTTCTATATTGTCATATTTCATATTATTGCGCAACACATTGGCAATGCACGCCTCATTTCCACACGCTGCGCCCATCCACAAAATGTCATGATTCCCCCACTCAATATCCACAGAATGATGTGTCATCAACAAATCCAAAATGCGATCTGCACTGGGGCCTCTGTCATAAATATCCCCCACAATGTGCAAATGATCTACCGCTAATCTCTTAATTAAGCGACACAATGCCTCGATAAACACATCTGCACTGTCGATATCAATAATAGTGTCTAATATCTTTTCATGATAAATATATTGATTGTTGTCCTCGTCTGGTTGTGCATGTAGTAACTCATCAATAATATAGCTAAACTCTGATGGAAGAGCCTTTCTTACTTTGGAGCGCGTATATTTAGAAGAGAGAAACTTGGCAAGCTCTGTGAGATTTTTTAGATTGTGCTTATACCATGTTGCATTGATGATTCCCTGCCTTTTGAGAAGCTTAATCTTTTCTATAGGATAGTAAACTAACGTACAAGTCTCTTTACATTCCTGCGGCGTCATACGATCTGCAAAAATCATATCTACTTTTTCCTTGATAACACCGGCGGCATTATTCATAATATGATAAAATGCCTCATACTCTCCATGAATATCACTCATAAAATGTTCAGTTCCCTTAGGAAGATTGAGAATCGCCTTAAGATTGATAATCTCACGGCATACGGCTGGAATAGATGGATATTCCCGTGCCAAAAGTCTTAAATATTTTACTTTTTCCTCTGTCAATTGATTTGCATCCATATTGATAATTCCACTCCTTTCAGTGTGCGACATTTATATATCCAACAGCAAACTTGCGTTCTATTTTTGCAGGTACACAACGATATCTATCTATAAAACCAAAATGGAAAATTTTTATTTCACCTTAACTTTTGTCCAGTCGTTTTTTGCGGCCTCTCTAATCAGGATGAGGGACATTTTAATTTCCTTTATATTGTATGAATATATGACATGAATATAGAAAGTGATTGTAATTGAGCGCGTTCAATGGTACAATTATTCATATCAGTAAAGCTCATAAAACTCTATGATTATTGTGAGAAGGAAAGGTATATCATGCACACCCTGTTTGAACCTGGCGACCTGCTCAATTCACCTTATGAAGCCTTTTTATATCATACAGAGGATCACGGATTTCCTATACGTCCCCACTGGCATTATTATATGGAAATTATTCTTAGCACAGAGGGAAGTTGTAGGATTGAATGTAATGAACAATCTTACATTGTAAATCCAGGAGATATGATTGTGCTTCCCCCCAAAAGTATTCACGCAATATACAGTGTCATCACTACAGTATCACCAAGTTACTATGTGATTAAGTTTGATCTGAACCGATTTCGCGACCATATTGGATATGTTCCACAGTTAAAAGGTGCCATGCTTCAGGCCGAAAGTTCAGGACGCGCATCATTTTATTTCTCTGCCAAAAGCCTTGAAGCCTATCCCGTGTTAGAGTATGTGAAAGGTTGTGCCCGCGAATGTGAACGGCGCTCTTATGGATACTATATGGTTATACATTCCTATCTTATTTGCCTTATGCTGAGTATGCTGCGCATCTGGCGTGAAAACGGCTTTGTTCCTTCCCATGAGGCAGCAGCCCTTTCAGACAACTCGCTTGAAACGATCACAGAATACATTGACGCCCACTCTGGCCAGCCTTTAAAGGTCGAGCAGCTTGCAGCTCGCTGTAATATGAGCTACTCTTTTTTTGCAAAAAAATTCAAACAACTCTATGGACGTTCCTGCAAAGAGTACATTGAATATATTCGTGTTGTCAAGGCAGAAGACATGCTACTGTTCTCTGATTATGATATGGCCTATATCAGTCAGGCAACGGGTTTCGCTGATTGTAGCCATATGATTAAAACTTTTCGCAAGTACAAAAATATCACTCCAAAACAATTTCGTATGCAAAACACAAAAATTCTTCACTGATAAAAGTACCTTCCACCCTTACAGAACCTATTCTGTAGGGGGTTCTGTTTCGTCTTCATCCTGCCATAACAGCGCATATTGCACGGCACACTGTACTGCCTTCTCCCATCCTCTCAAACGCTTTTTTCGACATTCTGCATCCATCTGTGGCACAAAATCGCGCTCTAACTGCCAATTTTCTCGAATCTCATCCTTATCTTTCCAATACCCAACCGCAAGTCCTGCCAAATAAGCGGCTCCCAGCGCTGTTGTCTCGATACAGCTTGGACGAATCACATCACTGTTTAGCAGATCTGCCTGAAACTGCATCAAAAAATTATTAGCACTTGCCCCGCCGTCAACCTTCAACTGACGAATCGTTACATTGGTATCATTTTCCATAGCATGAAGCACACTATATGTCTGATATGCTAGCGACTCTAACGTTGCTCTAATAAAATGCTCTTTGTTACATCCGCGTGTGATACCCACTACCATTCCACGACAATACTGATTCCAATAAGGTGCTCCAAGCCCTGTAAAAGCTGGCACCACATAGACTCCATTGGTATCCTCCACTGCCTTAGCATATTCTTCTGACTGTTCGGAATTTCTAATCATGCGCATCTTGTCACGAAGCCACTGAATCGCCGCACCTGCCACAAAAACACTACCTTCTAGCGCATACTCTATCTCGTCCTTGTCTGATGCGGCTATTGTGGTAAGAAGCCCATGTTTGGAGATCACTGCTTCTTTTCCGGTATGCATAAGCAAAAAACAGCCTGTCCCATAAGTATTTTTCACGTCTCCTTTATCAAAACAACACTGCCCGAACAATGCAGCCTGCTGGTCTCCTGCCGCACCTGCAAGAACAATCTCCCCGCCTAATATGGACGCATCTGTCTTTCCATAAATACAGCTCGATGGTTTTACGCAAGGCAACATAGTACGTGGAATGTCAAATAGTGTGAGAAGCTCCTCATCCCAACATTTTTCATGAATATTAAAAAGCATTGTGCGCGAAGCATTTGTATAATCTGTGACAAAAACCTTTCCTTTCGTTAAATTCCAGATAAGCCATGTATCAACTGTGCCAAATACTAGTTCTCCCCTTTGAGCACTTTCGCGTGCCCCTGCTACATTGTCGAGAATCCATGCGATTTTAGTAGCACTAAAATATGCATCTGGCACTAAGCCCGTCTTGGCACGAATAACCTGATCTACTCTTTTTCTTTTGAGTTGTTCCACCTTGTCTGCTGTTCTGTGACACTGCCAGACAATTGCATTATAGATTGGAACTCCTGTTCTCTTATCCCACACAATTGTAGTTTCCCGCTGATTTGTAATGCCAATCGCGGCGATATCTGATGCCCCTGCTCCGACTTTCGCCATCGCCTCAGTTGCCACCGCTAGTTGGCAAGACCAGATTTCCATCGGATCATGTTCTACCCAGCCTGCCTGTGGATAAATCTGACTAAACTCCTTCTGCGCCATGCTATGAATTCGTCCTGTCTTATCAAACAAAATGCAGCGGGAACTAGTTGTTCCTTGATCGAGTGCCATAATATATTTTTGCGTTTTATAAACCATATGCATCTCCTTTATGTTGTCCGCTATACCTCTTGAATACTCTTTTATTATAGAAGGTACATTTGAACTTTGCAAGATTTGTCTGCCTTTGCCACTCTGCCATAAATAAAAATAGATTCTTAGAAAATATCATGCACACAAAATATCAGTACATCTACAAAATCCGCAACAACTATGCACTCTTGTTTTGCAAATGATAGGATTTGTACAGTAGGGCATGGCAATCAATTATGAAAATATTTTATGTCTTACATTGAATTTTATTACCTATGTGATATAATGTCGTCAGACAGAATACTATCTGAATGGGTGGCATAGATATGTATACTATTGTTCATTCTATTTCACTTTTCAAACATTAGTGTGCTGACCATCTAATACTACTGATTAAAGTATACTAAATATTTCGTCAGTCTGCAAAGTGGCTAAGTAAGCCGATGGCATTTCATACAGCCAATGACGATTGAAATAGGATACTGCACATTAGTCTTGATGTGATAGGGGTTTGTTATAAAATTTTCAATTGTGACAAGGAGGAATAAGAACATGTTTTTATTTACAGACGACTGTAAGATTGGCATTGACTTAATTGACGGAGAGCATCAAAAACTCTTTGAGCTTTTAAATAAAGCCTACATACTAGTAAGCACCGATTACCATAGTGACTACTATCAAACACTCAAGGATATTCTCGATGAACTAGACAGCTATGCCGAACAGCATTTTGAGCATGAGGAAGCCTACATGGTCCAAATCCGTGATCCTGAGCTAATACGCCAACGCACACAGCACGCCTACTTTAGAAATAAGATTATGGAATATAAATTTATCAATATTGATGAGGAGACGCAACAGCAACAACTGCTGTCTGATTTAGTCACTTTTTTGGCCAAATGGTTATATCGCCATATCTTGAGTAGCGACATTATGATTGGTAAGTTGCCTCCTTTAGAAGAATGGATGATACGCGAAAATCCTTGTGAATTTACTGATGAATATTTGACAGGTATTCAGTTAGTAGATGACGAACACCGTGAACTGTTTCGCATCGTTGACAAGGCCAATCAACTGATTAAATCATATGATGACATTACAGGTTATGACCACATTATGGTTATCCTCACAGAGTTAAAAGACTATACCAAAGAGCACTTTTGTGATGAGGAAGAATACATGGAAAGTATTCACTATGAAGGGTTAGAAGCACAGAAACGTGCACATGATGCATTTATCGACAAACTAGAGCATATCAATCTAGATAAAATAGACAACAATCCACAAGATTATTTGAATGAGCTTTTAGAATTTTTATTAGGTTGGCTTATCAACCACATTTTGTACACTGATAAAAAAATTCCTGTTCACTAATAGAACTATTCTTTGCTAAAACTAAAACATTCCCTGCTGGCTATATGCTCAAGTAGTATATTTCTCCAAACATCTAAAAATTCCGAAATCTATCCACTGTAGATTTCGGAATTTTTATAAAATAATCTTATGCTTCTTTGTTGGCACTTACCTGAATGGGATGCTTGTACATATACACCAGAAATAAAACAGCCGCCACAAGTAAGGGAAGTCCTGATAGTATTCCAGTTGGCGCCGGCCCAATAAACGAATTTCCTCCATCTACAGTGAACAACACAGCCTGAGACATCATGATATTTACAGCGCTATGTGCAAATACAGGCGGAAATATACTCCCTGTTTGCAGACACAAAACAGAATAAATGATTCCTGTAACCATTCCAAATATACACATAGCCAATATGTTCGTCACTGGAAATCCTTGATTGTCACCGCCATAATAATATCCTATATACACCAATGGCGCATACCAGAGTCCAGAGGCAAAACCACTTATTAATATGGCAGGAATAGGACCAATCTTTCGAAACAGTTTAGGCAGCAGATATCCGCGAAAACCCCATTCCTGGCCAAAACTACCTACTACCCCCAAAATAGGTGCTGTAAATATCTTGATAAGTAAGTTTGCTTTGTATGATGCCACAATGCTAACTGGATCGACATCTGTCCCAGATGCCGCCTCATACGTTGATACAAAAACTGTCATATTCGGATCAAAATTGTCCTTAAAAACAATAAAATACAAAACAGCTCCTATTCCTATCAACAGAGTGGTCCCAAACCATCCAAACAAAAACAAAAACTTATGTTCTGCGAAATTGAACTGAAACCCTGACTTTACAAGTCCCTCGCGGGTCAATAGTCTGGCAATGATAGCAGCAAGTGCAGGTGCAAACATAATTTGCGGAATCATAGTGATAGCTTCTTTAACCATCGTAGAATCTTTGCTCTGATACATTGGAATCACACCAAATAGCTCCATAAGCCACGTCGCACCAAAACAAAACGCCAAAAATATCAAAATGCGTTTCGTTTCCATCTTCTTGTCTGTCACCCCTATTCGTGTACTTTTTTGTATGGGTGGCGTTTGTGGTTTAGATTTCTTAAACTTTTCAGTAATATCAAAAGCATGTTGATCCAAACCATCCACATCTTCTTTTTGTTCTTCTTGGTGCTTTTCACGATCAAGTGATGAAGTCACTATTTCTTGCTGTGTGGCAGTTTCTTGAGCATTTTGTTCGTTCATTTTATCTTTCTCATCCATTTTTATAGCCATTTTCCTTTCTTAATCATGTCCAATTTAAATTTTTACTCTTGTCTCATAGCACTTCTTTTTCTGCATACTATTTACGCTCTATTTCATCTCATTGGCCATCTTATAAAAATGATAATATATTCCTTCGCGCTCCATCAACATATCATGATTGCCTTCCTCCACAATTCCCTCGTCTGTCAACACCAAAATTCGGTCAGAGTTTCGGATACTAGAAAGTCTATGTGCAATTGTCAACGTTGTGCGTCCCTTTGCAAGTTCATTGAGAGATCTCGCCACTGCATATTCACTCTCGTTATCTAATGCAGATGTCGCCTCGTCCAAAATCAATATCGGAGGATTTTTGAGAAATACCCTCGCAATGCTGATTCGCTGTTTTTGTCCACCAGAAAGTTTTACACCGCGCTCCCCTACATATGTATCATATTGATCTTTCAGATTCTGTATAAACTCATCTGCCCCTGCGCGCTTTGCTGCTTCCATAACTTCCTCATACGTAGCACCTGGCTTTCCATAAGCAATATTTTCATACACTGTTCCTGAAAAAAGATATACATCTTGTTGCACCACTCCAATGCTCTGACGCAAACTTTGCAGTGTAATTTTTTTAATATTTTTGCCATCGAGTGTAATTTCCCCTGCTGACACATCATAAAAACGCGGAATCAGGTTACAAAGTGTTGTTTTTCCTCCTCCTGAAGGCCCCACAATAGCAAGCTTTTCTCCTGCATGTATCACAAGATTAAGATTTGTAAACACCTTGTTGTGATCGTCTGGATACTCAAAGCTGACATTATTAAACACAATCTCCCCTTTTGGATTGCAAATCTTTTCGGCATCTGGATCATCAAAAATCTCAATATCTGCATCCATAATCTGTAAAAATCGCTCGATCCCTGTAATCCCACGCTGAAATTGCTCTGCAAATTCGATGATACGCCGTATAGTCGCAATCAAGGTCGATACATACATCACATAAGCTACCATATCACCAGGAAGAATCCTACCATCCATCAGGAAAAATCCTCCTCCTATAATAATAGTAAGATACATTAATCCATCAAACACTCTTGTGGATGTGCTAAACAACCCCATAATCTTATAGGTATCTGTCTTAATATGCAAAAATTCCTGATTGCCTTCCTCGAATTTCTCTGATTCTAGTGCTTCGTTTGTAAATGCCTTAACTACCTTCTGTCCTAGCAAACTGTCCTCAATCTTAGCATTGAGTTCCCCAATCTGGTTTCTCTGTTTGCTAAAAGCACTTCGCATTTTTTTGTTAATCAATCTACATACAATTGTCATAATCGGGACAAACACAAAGATCATAATTGTCAATGGCAAATGAACTCCTGCCAAGATCATAAAAGAAATCACAATCTTTAATGCTGCTATAAAAAATTCCTCTGGGCAATGATGGGCAAACTCTGTCACCTCAAAAAGATCGTTGGTGATACGTCCCATAATCTGCCCTACCTTAGTATTGTTAAAATAAGTGTTTGATAGTTGTTGTAGATGCGCATAAGCGTTGCGACGCATGTCTGTCTCGATTTTTGCTCCCATCACGTGGCCAATATCTGCCATGTAAAAGTTTGCAAGAGCATCTATCACCCTCAGCACAAAATATAACAATGCCAATCCTAAGATCATGCGCACTGTCAAAAGTGTTACATCCTCTAGCGCAGTATTGGTAATCTGCCGAATAATCAACGGCAACACGATTTCACATATAGTCGTGAGTGCCGCACAAAATAAATCCCTGTACAGCGTGCCTCTATATGGTTTAAAATAAGGCCAAAAACGCCTAATAAGGGTTCCTGTCGTATATTCTTTTCTTTCCATTATAAATCCCCCCTCGCCGCCCTTCACGGCTCAAATAAAAATAAAAAACGCTGATTTTGCATTTTTTTGCGTGAAATTTTATATTTCACGCTAACTCCCATCTGCCCGCCTTAGCGGGCACTCTAATCAGGATGCGTGAAATTTTATATTTCACGGTAATTCCCATGATTTCGCTTTTTAATAGTTATTTTCGATGTTGCAACAAATGTATTAGCATCTCACTTCCTGGCACCATTTTATCTCGCGTTACTATCAATATTCTGTGCTTTAAGAATGGATTCAGATTCTCAATTGCCTGTTCTATATTCACAGCCTTAAAATATTGTTTTTTAAGATCCTCAAACAAAAAGTCTAAAAACAATACAATGCATCGACACCGTGCATGATAGAGTTTTAAATACCCGCACAATTCCTCTAATTGCTGTATACCCTTCCCCTGCTGCACATCTGCATGGCTCAAGACACTCATATTCTCAAAAACTTTTCCTATCTGAATAAACGATAGGGGTGCCACTTGCGACCAAATAGAACTATTATTCCAATACACTATATTACTGCGCACATTCTGAAAGATCTTATCATGGGCCTTAAGCGTTGCCGCTGCATCCTTAATCACATCACTCACTGCCTCAATACCGCTTGATATATCTGCCACAAACGCAATCTCAAGTTGTTGCCCACCAGCCGACACATTCATGGGCGCCCGAAGAATTTTATCGACTCTTTTGTTAAGTTCTATTTTTTGAAATGATGTAAGTTGCATTGTTTATACTCCTTGCATGCTTTGCACACACCAATCATTAGTTTGAAAGTTACTATAAAAGTCTTCGACTTTCATAGCATAGATGGCCATGCGGCCTGAAATGGTATACGATATTTCAGGTATTGCATGATGTGCGTTTACTTTCAAACTTCCCGTTATATTCCATGAGAAGAACGCCTGATTTTGGTGTTCTTTGGTGTGAGATTTAGTACTTCTTAGGCGGCGTTTTTTGACGCCTTAGAAATTCTTCTCACACTTTCTCCTTACTGCTAGCAGAACCCTACAACGACTTTTTGCTCTTTTGTGCAAGATGCTGCGCGGCTATTTTCTCTATACTTTCTCTGGACAATGGATAATGAAATTCCTTTATAATCTGATCCACTGTATATCCGTGATCTACTAGGTGTCGGATAGCACCACCGTAGGCAAAATCTTTTGTGAAATTGGACAATGCCTCCTCAAAATATCCATAAGATGGCTCTTCCATAGACCATTCCCTTCCTTTTCCTAGAACATGTTTGTTTCTATTCCTGTCATTCTACCACAGTTCTATCTCTATTGTCATCATGATTCTGTTTTTATTTTATCGACCATTAAGTTCCTATTTATTTAAATAAGATATTCTTTCCAACTTGTTATGGATCTTTTTCAGTTGGTCATTTTTTGCGGACAATTCAATATGTACTATCCTTTCTGATCCTGCGCTTACTCTCGTTTGACGCAAAATCTTTTCCTTAACTTCTTTTCAGATATGTTATTTTCTTTCCTCTCGCCCGTGGTTGTATGCCATCCTTTTTCCTCCAATTGGAATTTAAGTAAATCCAAAACTAAGAGGCAAAGAAAAAAACAAAGGCGCTTTAATAATTTGTATTTGTCTGTCCGATAAATGAGACTTTTTACTTTAGTATGAATAGATTCATTGTCTATATATTCTCTATATGTAGCCATATGTTTCAATAGATTGATAAGTCCTGACTACACCAACCAACGACAAAATCCATTAAATCCATCAAAACATCCTTCGCTGTAAAGTCACATTGATTTTTCATTTTTTCCAAATTTTTTAGCATACTATCTTGATCCATTCCATAATTTTTAAAACATATCAGGAATTTTTGAAGAGCAAGTAAATCGTTTGGGTGTTTTTCTATTTCTATAGGTAATAACTGCAAAAATTTCATATCGGATTCATGCATAAGACTATTCCAATCAATACGAGCACACCATTTTACATGTCCCCATCCTGGATAACTCTTCAAGTCATATTGTATGGCAGTGCCTTCAAAAATCAAATTATCCGTTTCTTTGCTGTTAGACGCATCATCGGAATATAGGCTAACAGGCAGTCCTTCATAAAATGTAATTATGTTGCCCATACTATCAGCCTTTGTATCATCTTTTGACAACAATACAATATCATCTGTAACCATTTCGTTTAAATCAACATAAACTCGTGCCTTATCCATCTTCAGAAACTCCTTTTAGACTAAAAATTCCTGTTTGTCATTTTTTCAATCAACTTTGTGTTTTCATTTCAAGACCTTTAATAAATTATTACTTGTAAATCCTTCGCGTCAATCAACCTTCCTACTTGTATTTCGGACAGTAAAGGGAAAGGTTTTTAGCTCTGTATCTGTCCATATTTATAACCTTGTTTTGTTTCAACAGACAGACCAACGTACCCATTCTGCGGTTACTTCAATTTTACCACACACTTTATAAATGCCTTTGGTTTTTCAATATGAATACCATGACCGCAATCAAAACGAACAATATTACAATCAGAAATTAGCTTTGAAACCTTTTTCAAGTCATCTTCACTTAATGCTGCCATTAAAATACCGTTTTCACTACTATTTGTTTGAGCTTTCATAAAGATTGTTTTGCATTTAATATTTCTCAATAGTTCTTCGTGCGCAATCCCACAATGAAAATTGTCGTTATAAAAATTCTCTCCAAACAATGGGTCATAATTGTTCATGCCCTGATAGCCACTAAGTGCAGCTTTAGGCCAAAACAGCACTTTTAGATTTTTGTCTGGATGTTTCTTTCGGTACTTTTTTGCCATTCCTATCATCTTTGATTTTACTTTCTCCCGTGATTTTTCAGGAAATAAGTTCCATGCGTATTGATTGCTGAAATAGTACAAAACAAAGTCCTTACTTTCCGATTGATTGATAAAGCTATGGCAAACTGTAGATAAATCAAGATAATTGTACGTATTTTTCCGCTTTTCGCCCTGTGAAGAAAAAAAGGTGGGTCTTCCAAAATCAGATAGTTGCAAAGTTTTGTATTAGAAGCAATATAAGCTGCTATCAATCCACCAGATGAATGTCCTAAAAGGAAAACTTTCTCCTTAACAACATCTTCAATGAAGCAAATAATAGCTTTACTAATGTCCTCCACATTATATTGCTTTGCATTATGCAAACTTTCCCCATGTCCATAGCAATCTACAGAATAAATGTGGTAACTTTTAGATAATTGACCCCATACACTTTGAAAACTTACAGCGTCTACTCCCTGTGCGTGAATAAGGATTAAAGGCTGCAAATTGTTTTTTATTTCATAATAATTAAGCTGTATATTCTGTTTCTGATAAAGTTTTTTACTATCATAGTTATTTTCCTTCCACATATCGGGTTTTTAGTCCCTCATACCCATCTGTAACCACTCTGCCTATAAATTCATCGTCCCATTCTAAATAGGAAGTGGCAAGCATAGTTGCTATACCATGAACATATATCCACATTTCAAGATGGAATAAATACGCAGCTTCTTCACTCAGATTCAATTTTTGCTGAATCAATTCCAAAAGTGGTTTAAGTTCCTTTTTGTCATCTCTTATGTTCTCATGGGTACGGTCGCGCATAAAAAGTAGCTTAAAAAGCTCTTTTTCTTCTTTTGCAAAACGGATATACGCCATTCCACTTGCCTTATAGGGTGAGTATTTTTTGCTTGTCATATCCTCTTTCAGATAGTTTTGATATAATTTGTTAGCTGCCTCCATGACGGCGCTCAGTACATCGTCCATGTTCTCAAACAAACTAAAAATCGGCTTAGAAGAGGAACCAAGTTTTTCACCTAATGCTCTGGCAGTTACTGCTGCAATTCCTTGTTCTCTTGCTAAATTAAGTGCAACAGCAAGAACTTTTTCTCTCGTAAACATAAATTTCCTTGGCATTATATTCTTCTCCCTAAATAAAGAAACAATCGTAGCGCTACACATGTTTCTTTATTGTATCCGATATACACAGTATTGTCAATCCAGCTAGCATCTTGCTTGTTCACATATATTTTTTTCATTTCTATTTCTTATGTATTAAACTCCCCGAAAAGAAAAGCGACAGCGCTTTTTAACTTCCATCTGCATGCGAGCCGCTTTAGCTGTATACTTCCGTATGTACATAAAGAAGGCAGACCCATAGGTCCGCCTTCTTTGTATATTGTCAGCCTTTTACTGCGCCGCTAACACCTTCTACATAATACTTTTGCGTACTTAAGAATAAAATTGCTACAGGAATAGAAATAATGACTGCTCCAGCCGCAAAACTGCAAAACCACTGGTCAATATACTCCACATCCAACATTTGATACAAACCAACTGCCACTGTATAATAGTCTCTGTTTGGACCACATAACACCTTTGCTAACATAAAGTCTTTAAATGGTCCAGCAAAGGAAGTCAATAATGTATACACGACTACAGGCCTGCTCAATGGCATAATAATCTTTGTAAGCACTTGCCATTTACTAGCCCCATCTAGCATGGCCGCCTCATCTAGTGCCATTGGAATAGTGTCAAAAAACCCCTTTGCAATATGATATCCGCAGCCCGCACCTCCTGCATAGACCGCAATCATAGCTACGCGAAGCATGGGGCCTGCTGTCCAACCTAACATTTTGATAATATAGTACACCGCGATCATAGACATAAACCCAGGAAATAGATGAATAATCATCGCCGTATTCATCAAGGGTTTTCTAATTCGAAACCGCAACCGCGACAAAGTATATGCTACTGCGATCACAAAAAAGGTCGAAATCAGACAACTTACAATAGCAACCAAAAAGGTATTGAACAACATTTTGGGAAAACTAAATACACTAAAATCTGTAAACAATTTTTTGTAGTTATCCAGCGTGTAGCTGGTAGGGAAAAAAGTGGAACTGTATGAACCCTTTGTGCCACGAAAACTGGTCAAAATAACCCAGACAATTGGAATAAGCCAAATCATAGACAAAAATGCCAGAAAAATATGAGCTCCAACTATTTTCACCTTTTTGTGTAATGGGTATTTGTGAAATCCACTCATCTAAATGCCTCCTCATTCTTATTAGAACCGCTGAATTTGAAGGTAATCAGCGAAACAATCGCCAATGTCACAAATGTCATAATACCAATAACTGCCCCCACATTATAATACTGGTTCTCAATTGTCAACTTGTACAGCCAGGTAACTAACAGGTCTGTCTTGCCTGCTGTGGAGTCGACAGGTCGTGGTAATCCCTGAGAAGTCAAGAAAATTACATTGAAATTGTTGACATTTCCAGTAAATGTTGTGATTAGATAAGGCATCATAATAAACATCATGTAAGGCAGTGTAATTTTTGTAAAGGTCACTACAGGTCCTGCTCCGTCCACGCGTGCAGACTCGTATAACTCTTGTGGAATATTCTGTAAAATACCTGTCACTTGCAACAACATGTAAGGTACACCTACCCAGATATTGATTAAAATAACACTGACTCTTGCCCAGGTTGCATTTGTAAAAAATGGCAGTGATTCCTTTGCCCCAATCATTCCCAAATTGCGAAGCATAATGTTGACAGCACCTTCTGGTTGCAACATCGTTCTAATAATCAACAACGTCACAAAATGCGGAATTGCAATGGTCAATACAAAGAAGAAACGCCACATCTTCTTTGCCCTAATCTCTTTCCAGTTGATAAACAGTGCAAGCATAAGCCCCAAAAAGTAGTTGGAGAACGTAGCTACTAAAGCCCAGATGAGTGTCCATCCAAGCACGGGCCAAAAGGTCTGGCCTAAGCTTCCACCAAAGCTAATCAACCGTTTAAAGTTCTCTAGGCCCACCCAGTCAAAAAGAACGAGCTTGCTGTTCTCAACACTATAGTTGGTAAAAGCCATACTAATCATAAAAATCAACGGCAGGATAGTAAATGCAAGTACTCCTCCTATTGGAAGCGCCAATAAAGTGATATGTAAATTGCCGTTGAACAATTCACTGACTTCTTCCTTGAGGTTTGGAACATGACTACCTTCCTCTTTTAAACATTGTATTTTATATGCCTGTTTGAGCGAACTTCTTACTAACAATATCGCCACGAAAAGGATTGCTAACGTGATAATCCCATAAAGAAGAATAATAAGTGAACGATCTCCATCTACATATTCGTAAACACTCTTTGCATCATTCCAAACCTTCTGTTGTTCTATATCACCTAACGTAATGAGTTTTCCTAGGTTGTAGAACCCATTCTGTATCATGTAAAGAAAAATTCCAACCTCTACTGTCAAGTAGAGCAACCCTTTCACCAACTGTCCTCCAACAAGACAACCTGCCCCGAACACAATCGCGGAAATGCGTGTGAGTAAAGAGCCTTTCTTCAACGCATCAATAGCTGTATAGTTCTTTGCATACTTTTTCTTTTTCGTTTTCATCGGCGAAACCTCGTTTTTTATTCTACGCCAGAAGAATTCGCACCTTGCTCAAATTCCTGGAGCTTTTGTGCTGCATTTTCATGTGTAATCTTACCATCGCGCAGCTCTGTACCAAAACTTTCTGCTGGAGACCAGAAATAAGACATCTGCTTAAAGTTGGTACGTGCTACTGCAATCTTATCAATAGTATAAGCATCTACCACCACTACTGCATCTTGCTGAATCTGATCTGTAGCAACTAACTTATTGTAGCAAGGAACATAACCACGACTTTCATAATGTGCTAACTGGCTGTCATATCCTCCCAGATACATTGCAAGCTCAATAGCAACTTGTGGATTCGCAGTAGTTGACTTTACACCGATTGCTTTTGCAGAGTTGAACGGGCGAAGCTGAACATCTTTGCCATCCACATTGACTGATGGAAGTGGAGCAACTCCAAAGTTCTCTCCCAAAATCTCCTGTGTCTGTGCTGCTTGCCATGTGCCACAGAAATATGCATCTACAGTGCCTTCACGCATCATAGAAATTGCATCCTCTGGTGATGCAGATACAAAATTATCCTCTTTTACTAATTCGATCAAATAATTGGTCATTGCAAGAGAATCTTCTGTGTCGAGCACAATACCTTCCTCACGATCCAATCCTCCGGGGCCAAAAAAGGTACACCCAGCACCTAGATAAAATGCTGCCAGATAAAAGCCATTTGTCACCGGAATCGCAACGCGTCCTTTTTCTAACATCTTGTCCAAAGAAGTGATATCATCCTCTGAAAATACACTTTTATCATAATACATAAAATATGTATTTGTTGTCATGGGCACTCCATAGACACCACCATCTTCATATGTCAAGCAATTTACCATAACACTAGGATACTCTGCATGAATTGCATCCAAATATTTACCTCCGAGCTCTGCCAATGCATTCTCCTCACAGAAATACTCTAATCCTGTAGAAGAATAGATAAACACATCAGCCGCTGCATCCAAATCTTGTACTACCAGCTTTCTAGCATCTGTCTCTGTACATACTCCATACTCAAAGGTAATATCCCAATTTGGATGAAGTTCTGCAAACTGGTTACACATTGTGACAAGCCACTCTCCATACTCTGGATCTTGATCCTCAGAGGGACTCCATACCTTTAACGTACAAGTCACTGGTTCCTCTTCTGTGGATGCTTCCGCAGCATTATTTTCGGAAACATTTTCTGTACTTGGACTAGCTGGCTGTGAATCTGTTCCTGAACTCTTGTCCCCCAAAGATGCTGGTGCATTGGACTGATTTCCACACGCTGTTAGAGAAAACACTATAGCTGCGGATAAAATTACGCTTAATACTCTCTTTTTCACACTCATTACCTCCTGTGATCTTTTTTCTTCTGAACATTAGTGCCAAAATATCTTTCGTGCTTTGTTGGCTAACATCCAATGTTTCTCAGAAGATTTTAACGAAACCGATTTAGTTCTCTGTGTTTCTAATACTACTAAATTTCCTATAGATTGTCAACATTTTTTACAACTTTTATACATTTTAATTAAGTTCTTGCATTTTGTTCTAGTAAATGTTAATATAATTCTATTAAAAATGTAAATTATACTGTGCATTTATATTTTTATAAGCTTTTTTGTTTCCGAAAGTGTTTCTTCATTTTTTGTTCATAAATTAGTGTTGTTTTCAATTCATATCTAGCAAAACTTTGCAAAATACTTTTCTAAACGCGCAAACTACTAAAGCGATTATCATAAACGCAGGCATAGTGGTGGCTATGTCAAGTCTTAGAAAAGTACTGTTATCATGAAAATGAATAGTACACTAATTGCTATAAAAGATCAGCACTTTCATACATTTAAAAAAGAACTAGAAAAAGATTCGCATAAACAGTACTATAGAAAAAGAAGATACGTAATTGCAAGACACACTGCCCCAAATATATGTCTTCTACTACAGTATGCGTTTTATATGAATCAAAACATATGTTTTGTATATCCAGGTGAGCGCTAAAACCAACTATAGTGGAGAATCCAATATTTACACAAATTTTAGAGTTGCAATTACCTGCGGAAAGAACTATGACGAAAGGAGAACATTATCAATATGATAAGAACCAATTTTCACACACATGTAAAACGTTGCAGACACGCAGGAGGAAGTGAGGAAGACTATGTAAAGGAAGCACTCTCAAAAGGGCTTTCGCAACTTGGTTTTTCAGATCACGCCCCTTTTGAAGAAATTGATTTCGGAATGAGAATGCCTTTTTGTGAACTACGCGACTATCTAAGCACAATAAATGCGTTGACGAAGAAATATCAGGCTGATATAATTTTATGGAAAGGTTTGGAAATTGAATATTTACCAGAATATTGCGATTATTATGAAGAATTATTAACCAATTGGGGTGTTGATTATCTATTGATGGGTGAACACTATTATAAAACTGCACAGGGGGAAACTATTAACATTTACAATACACCATCCCCTACCTTATACCTCGACTATGCCAATACAGTGGCCGCCGGCATGCGATCAGGCTATTTTAAGGCTGTCGCTCACCCAGACATATATATGATTAATCCTTTTGCTTGGGATAGCACCTGCCAAAAAGCTGCTGACATTATTATTGATGCTGCTACCGCTACGAACACCATATTAGAATACAATGCCAATGGTTTCCGGCGCGAGCAAAAGCAGTTTCCAGATGGTGTGCGTTATCAATATCCCCATAACACATTCTGGCAAATGGCAGCACAGGCCCCTATCCAAACAATCGTGGGTTCCGATTGCCATGACCCTTCAAAGTTATGGGATGAGGCAGTTGAATACTCTTATCAGCAACTGCATGATCTGGGCTTGACCCCAGTGATTGAATTACTATAGTACAAAAAGCTAGCCTATTTATTGTTTGAACATCTACTGTCAACAGGAATACGAACCCTATTCATGGCAGTGCCAATCTGCTGATATAGATGGCCATATGGCCTGACAAATAGCAGGCTTTGTAATAAGTGTTTCTGTAAAAACCACCAAACAAACTGCCTGCGCCCGCCGAAACAATTTCCTTGTCACTGACTTTCACCATAAGGAGACATACCATATGAATATACGTGATATTGCAAGATTGGCAAATGTAACCCCTGGTACTATTTCCAAAGTATTAAATAACTATCCTGATATTAGCGAAGCAACCAGACAGCATGTTATGAAAATCATTGAGGAAAACCAATACACTCCTCGTAACAGCGCTCGCCTTTTAAAATTGTCTGCCAAGATCCCTCAAATCGGACTGGCAATGGAGGGAATTGGTGACTGGCTTCATATGGAAATGGCCAAAACACTCTCTATCCGTTTTCATAATGCCGACTACACAGTTCTATCTTTCCATGACAACTACTATTCACAAGAAAAAATCCAGAAATTTCAGGAGTTACTCGCCTATATTGACCGGCATCTTTTGACAGGCATGGTTTATTTTGGAGGTGATTTTCGCGATGTACCTGCTTCCTATTTTCAATCGTTATCTTGCCCTGTCATTTTTGTAAATACCGTTTTACCAGATCCAGTTCGAGCAGAGACTTATTCTAGTGTTCAGGTGGATCATTATGCGACAGCAGTCAAACAAATTGAGTACCTCATTGAAAAGGGCCATCATGACATCTGCACTCTAATCTCTTCTCAGGCAGACACTAGTGTCTATGGCATTAGAAGGCAGGCCTACCAAGATGCACTCACACAACATCATTTAGAACACTGTCTTTCGCACACCTTAGAAGGAAACTATTTCTGTAACAGTGCCTACCGAGAATTAGCTCCTTACTTAAAGTCTCATCCCGAAATCACCGCGATCTGTTCTGCAGCAGATAGCATGGCTCTTGCCGCAATTCGCTCCATTCTAGAGGTTGGCAAAATACCAGGAAAGGACATCTCTATTATTAGTTTTGATGGAATGGAATCTTTGCAATATTGTTCTCCATCCATTACTACGTTTGAACAACCACAAAAAGAAATGACAGGTTATGTTTACGATTTATTATTGGGGTTAATGAACAACAAACGACAACACCAACATATTACTTTTCAGGCAAAACTTCTAGAAAATGAATCCTGTTCACAATACATAAAATAATGATCTTAACTCCGCTTTGTCTGCTTTTGTAGATTCTTAAATCAGGATAAGAGAATTTTTATTTCATATTGACTTCCATGATTTTGCTTCGTGAAACCTCAAATCATAAGTGTGAAATGTAGTACTTCTCCACAAAGCAGCCGCTACTGCAAACGAAAACTGCCACAGGCAGTTAGAAACTCTTTTCACGGTGTGAGGTTTAGCGTTTCTCTGCTAAACAACCTTTGCTGTGAGCAAAAACTGCCACAGGCAGTTAGAAACTCTTCTCACACTAACCTCCATGATTCCGCTTCGTAGAATTTCGAATCTAAATGAAAAACACCTGCTTTTGGTCTTTTTCGGCGTGAAAAAAGTCTGCTTTAGCAGACTCTCTAATCAAGATAGGGGAAATTTTTATTTCGCATTAACTCCCATTTGTCTGCTTTAGCAGACCTCTAATCAAGATAGGCGCAATTTTTATTTCGCATTAACTCCCATTTGTCTGCTTTGGCAGACTCTCTAATCAAGATAGGGGAAATTTTTATTTCGCATTAGTTGCATTAATTTAAACCAATTTTATACATACTACAAGGAACAAATTCTTGTTATATAGACTCTTAATCATACCTATATTAATTACTTTAACTAGAACAAAGCACAAGGGCTAAGACGGTTTTTATACCTCTTAGCCCTTTATGAATCACAGTTCATTAACTGTTTCCACACCTTTTAATTCCTGTATAATGTGCAAAAATTCTTCCTTGTTTGTATTTTTTGGTACTTTAAATGTTGTTACAATCTGAAAATGTTGACCCTTTGCTTTAGGCTTGTCCACCACAAAAGAATCAATAAAACAGTTATCCTCTTTTAACTTTCTAGAGACAAGCGTAATTGCTTTTCCATCTGCGGCTTCTATGTAGAGTGTCATATATTGAGAATGTTTATACACTTTATTTTCTATATAGGGTACAATGTGTACACCTGCAAGCCAAAAAACAGTCAACACCACTGCACCATCCACAAATCCGATTCCCACTGCAAGGCCTACACAGGCACAAGTCCATATACTTGCGGCAGAAGTAAGCCCTTTAATTTGATGTCCTGAGACAAGTATGGAACCTGCCCCCACAAAACCTACACCACTTATCACTTGCGCAGCAATTCTCGATATATCAAACCGTTGGGGATATAATTCCTCAAGATACTGCTCTAAAAGCATTACCATCGTGGCGCCAAGACATACTGTAATCGTGGTTCGTGCCCCACCGCCACGGCGCTTTGCACCTCTATCAATCCCGATTGCCATACCAATCACAAAAGATACAATCATTCGAATAACTATATTTGTCACTGTCCAGTCTGAAAATGAACGTGTAAACATCTTAATCCTCCATTCCACAAAAAATTCTTATATAGATCTCAATCTATACATCCAAAATCCACTAATTATCTTTTCAAAAAATTACTCACTGCGCCTTCTATTTATACCATATTTAGTACTTTCTATGTATTTATTGCTTTGTTTCTATTACTTTACTACTGTGCTAGTTGTTTAATCATTTCTGTAAAGAATATTACTTATTTTATCAATTTGCAAGTAAAAAAGCATAGTATTATACACAAAAATTACTAATACTATACCAAATAATAAAGCAGACCATATTATTTGTACAGATATAAATAGCCAGTGTTCTATTCAACTAAAAACGAAACATATACATTACATATTTTATGGCAGTATAGATAAAATTTTAATAGTGACGTGGTGGCATCTTCTAGAAATTTTAATGGCATACCAATACAAAACAATCTGTTTATATATTTCATTTTTTCTGAATAAAAACCTGTATTCATTGTACCATTTCTTACTTATTTTGTACACTTGAATACTTCTTTTTCTTAAAAAATTTAAGCTTTTATGGATTATTATTACTACTACTTTGTGATGCTACTTCAATCTATATTTATATGTAGAAAGTTAGAAGATTCTATACTATTTCTATGTAAAATTTGTGGTATTCATTATGCTACTGGAAAATTTTAATTTACTCGCTTGAGTAGGATGTAAATATAAGAGAAGCGGCAACAGTAGCATTATCTATTTCAATCCACACTACTGCGGGGGAAGTGGCATATGAATAATAGATTTGACAAAGATGGTTTTATATTTCAATCCACACTCCCGCATGGGGAGTGACCAGATTCCAATGTTCTGCCAAATAAGTATGCCATATTTCAATCCACACTCCCATGTGGGGAGTGACCAGATAGACAGGCGTACCTTTAAAATCGTTTTGCAATTTCAATCCACACTCCCGCGGGGGAGTGACGCGTGACTTCACGGACTGTTTGATCTGCCAGCTCGATTTCAATCCACTCTCCTGCGAGGGGAGTGACATTTTGCGATTACTCCAAAGGACTTTTTCGATTCTGATTTCAATCCACACTCCCGCGGAGGGAGTGACAGCAGGGTATCTGTGACGCTACATATGCGCTTAATATTTCAATCCACACTCCCGCGGGGAGAGTGACTAATTCAGCCCGCAAAACCGCTTGTATCCCATTGGGATTTCAATCCACACTCCCGCGTGGGGAGTGACTTATTGCTATAATTTTTGATATAATTACAATAAAATTTCAATCCACACTCCCGCGTGGGGAGTGACTCTGCCTTGCTTATGAGACTACTATAGCATAGCTATTTCAATCCACACTCCCGCGTGAGGAGTGACACCCAGTGAAAAGCGTTATATGCTTTTTGCATGCATTTCAATCCACACTCCCGCGGGGGGAGTGACGCAGACTACGGAGTGACAAATCAAGGCTTCGTTCTATTTCAATCCACACTCCCGCGGGGGGAGTGACGACGTTCAGTATCCGCAGATAGGGGATGGTTTCATCATTTCAATCCACACTCCCGCGGGGGAGTGACCTGTCTTCATC
>CAJUHQ010000014.1 GCA_910586095.1 uncultured Lachnospiraceae bacterium
GTTTTGTTCACACTAATCCATCTTATTTTTCAATCTACTTACTTGCTAAAAATTTTCCTTTTCTTCTTCTTTTCCTCTCCAGGCTCACTGTTCTCCATATTTTTAACCGCATCCAACGATCCTCCTGTCTCACGGTCAAATTGACGAAGCAGTTCTTTTGCATCATTGGAAAGTTTATCGGGAACCTGAACTACTAATGTCACATAATGGTCGCCGCGGATATCTTTGTTCCGAAGGGACGGAACTCCCTTTCCGCGTAGTCTTACACGCGTATCTGTCTGGGTTCCTGCCTTTACATCATATACCACTTTTCCATCAACAGTGTCAATTAGCACTTCACCGCCGAGTGCTGCCACAGCAAAGGATACTGGAACTGTAGAAAAAATATTCATATCCTGTCTCTGGAAAATAGGATGTCTGTCTACTACTACCTCAACTAATAAATCTCCTCTTGGTCCGCCATTGATACCTGGCTCACCCTTATCTCTGATACGCACACTCTGCCCATTGTCAATACCTGCTGGGATCGATACTTGTATTTTCTTTCTGCTTGAGATATATCCACTTCCGTGACAATCTGGACACTTTTCCTTGACTGTCTTGCCGGAACCTCCACAGTCTGGGCACACTTGTGTATTTCTGATAATCCCAAATGGAGTCTTGCTTTGAGTCATAACTTGACCTCGTCCACCACAACGATGACAAGTCTCTGGCGAAGTACCTGGTTTCGCACCACTACCATTACAGGTTGCACAGGTATCCTTTAAGTTCAAATCCAACTCCTTATCAATGCCAAATACAGCTTCCTCGAAGGTAATGCGTACACTAGTACGAATATTTGCACCCTTCATTGGGCCATTTCGCGTGGCACTGCTTCTGCCCCCGCCAAAGAAATCGCCAAATATATCACCAAATATGTCAGAGAAATCAGCTCCGCCAAAGTCGAAGCCACCAAAGCCGCCTGCTCCTCCGCCCTCAAATGCAGAGTGTCCAAACTGGTCATATTGGCGTCTCTTGTCAGGGTCACTTAATACTGCATATGCCTCCGATGCTTCCTTAAATTTCTTCTCAGCCTCGGCATCACCTGGATTCATATCTGGATGATATTTCTTAGCAAGCTGTCTATATGCCTTTTTGATGCTGGCATCATCCGCACCACGCTCAACACCTAACACCTCATAATAATCTCTCTTCTGCTCTGCCATCTCCACTTTCCTCTCGTCTATAATCAAGTAGGTGACGTCCAACCACCTTGCCTTTTGCCACAGTTCAACCTAAGCTACTCTACACTACACTATACAAACTTGCTTTGCCATACCTTGCAAAATCCTACGCTCAACTGTAACTACATTTTCCATGTTCATATCTGTAATAATTCAGCCATGCCCATTCATGTCAGGCTTACGCCCTATAGAATCGATTGTGCATGGCTGAAGAAACTATTACCCCTGTTTTTCACAATTCTAAGGCAGTGTACAAACTGCCTTAGAACCACGCTTCATATTTTATGAAAAAGGTCACGGCAAATTAGACTTCTCTGTAGTCTCCATCTACAACATCATCTGCTGCACCTGCATCACTAGTCTGCTGTGCTGCGCCGCCCATATTACTCATATCAGGGCCTGCACCTGCTGCGCCTTGCATATTCTCATACATCTTTGTAAAGAGATTCTGTGCCTTTGACATCAATGCTTCCTGCTTTGTCTTCAGTTCACCTACCTGGCTTTCTGTCAGCTCGGTATCCTTTGTGCTCTCTAAGAATGATTTGAGATCATTTAGATCTGCCTCTAAGGATGCTTTTTCTGATGCATCAATCTTGTCTCCTACTTCATTCAATGCTTTCTCTGTCTGGAATACAAAGGAATCTGCATCGTTTCGCGCATCAATTGCCTCCTTGCGCTTTCTGTCTTGTGCCTCATACTCTGCCGCTTCCTTCACAGCCTTCTCAATATCCTCATTGGACATATTAGAACCCGCTGTAATGGTGATATGCTGCTCCTTACCTGTTCCTAAATCCTTTGCTGATACATTAACAATACCATTTGCATCAATATCAAATGTTACCTCGATCTGAGGAACACCGCGTCTTGCAGGAGGAATTCCATCTAATCTAAACTGTCCTAGTGATTTGTTGTCTTTTGCAAACTGTCTCTCGCCCTGCACAACATTGATGTCTACTGCTGTCTGGTTATCTGCTGCTGTTGAGAAAATCTGACTCTTCTTTGTTGGAATAGTAGTATTTCTCTCAATCAATTTGGTTGCAACACCACCCATTGTCTCAATAGAAAGTGAAAGTGGGGTAACATCGAGCAACAAGATCTCGCCAGCGCCTGCATCTCCTGCAAGCTTACCACCTTGAATAGATGCACCGATTGCCACGCACTCATCTGGATTCAAAGACTTGCTAGGCTCCTTACCTGTAAGCTGGCGCACCTTATCCTGTACAGCGGGGATACGTGTAGATCCTCCTACCAACAATACTTGACCAATCTCTGAAGCTGTCAATCCCGCATCGCGCAGCGCATTTTGTACTGGCACTGCTGTGCGCTCTACCAAGTCGTTGGTCAGCTCATCAAATTTCGCACGTGTCAAATTCATATCAAAATGCTTAGGTCCTTCAGCCGTAGCTGTGATAAACGGAAGATTAATATTGGTGGTTGTCGCAGAAGAAAGCTCCTTCTTTGCCTTCTCAGCAGCCTCTTTGAGTCTCTGCATAGCCATTTTATCATTAGAAAGATCAATGCCCTCTTGTTTTCTAAACTCGTCGATCATCCACTGAATCAGTTTATTGTCAAAGTCGTCACCGCCTAGATGTGTGTCGCCGTTTGTTGCCAAAACTGCGATAACGCCATCACCAATTTCAATGATTGATACGTCAAAAGTACCACCACCTAAGTCATACACCAAAATTTTCTGTTCTTTTTCATTGTCAAGACCATATGCTAAAGCTGCTGCTGTAGGCTCATTGATAATACGTCTTACCTCAAGCCCTGCAATCTTTCCTGCATCCTTAGTAGCCTGACGCTGTGCATCATTAAAATATGCTGGCACCGTAATAACTGCCTCTGTAACCTTCTCACCTAAATAGCTCTCTGCATCCGCCTTTAATTTCTGCAAAATCATTGCGGAAATCTGCTGTGGTGAGTACTTTTTCTCATCGATTGTACGGCCGTTGTCTGTACCCATATCTCTTTTGATTGAAGCAATGGTCTTCTCTGCGTTCGTCACTGCCTGACGTTTAGCAGGCTCTCCAACGAGTCTCTCTCCTGTCTTTGTGAACGCCACCACGGAAGGTGTCGTCCTTGCGCCCTCTGTATTTGCAATAACGGTAGGTTTTCCACCTTCCATAACTGCCACGCAGCTATTTGTTGTACCTAAGTCAATACCAATAATCTTTGCCATGATTTTTTCCTCCTACTAATTTCAAATCATCATTTACCAATCTATTTGTTATGTCTATCTATATTCATTATATAGGATTAGACTTATTCCACTACTGCTACCATACTGTGTCGCACTACATTCTCGCGGTACATGTATCCTTTTTGAAGTTCTTGAGCGATAATACCTGATTCGTATTCTTCACTCTGAACCTGCATCACTGCATTGTGCAGTTCTGGGTTAAACTCACAGCCAATCGCCTCAATCGGTTTGACTTCAATCTTTTCAAGTTCTGTGATTAGCTGCTTATATATCATATTCATCCCCTCTGCAAAGGGTTGTTTGCGCTCTTCCTCGGTAAGTGCCGCAAGACCTCTCTCAAAATTGTCCACAACAGGCAAGATTTTCTCTATAACACTCTTTGCACCTGTCTCAAACATAGCCGCTTTTTCCTTTTCAGAACGCTTTCTAAAGTTGTCAAACTCCGCCATCTGGCGTTTCACTCGATCCTCGAGTTCATCCACTCTCTCCTGAAGCTTATTGGGCTTCTCTTTTTTATCCTTACCCAAAAAGGATTTCTTTTTCTCTTTTTTGTCAGTAGATTCGCTACCTCCATCACTTTCTTCCTTGGAAGTCTCTGCCTCTGACGAAACATTGTCATTGGGACTATCCTGTTTTGTAGGATCAGCCTCCGTGTCTGTGGGCTCCATATCCGCCGCCTTCTTACTTTCTACACTCTGTTCATCCAATTCTTTTTCTTCCACTATCACTCGTTTCCTTTCCATTTATAAACATAAACGCCCTTTTGCTCTGCACCTAATCACAGAACACAAGCTACTACGATCTCTCTACAAAATGTATCTGTCGAACCCACTACCTTTGCATATTGTCATCCTCTTTTTTGTAGATGGTATCTAACTGGCTCTTTACTGTCTTGAGTGTTCGGATCACTTTGTCATAATCCATGCGTCGTGGTCCGATAATCCCAATGGTGCCTTTCATACCCTCTTCCAACTCATAGGTAGCCGTTACAACACTGCAATCTTTCATGGTTTTTACAGGTGTTTCATTGCCTATATACACTTGAATACCAGTGCCTGTCTCGTCTGTGAGTGTCTCCTGTACCAATTCACTCAAAAGCTGTTTTTCTTCAAATGTATTGATTAACTCACTGGCCCTCTGATTGTCTGAAAGTTCTGGATATCGGAAAATATTGTTAGCTCCGCTTGTATAAATCTCAATACTTTCATCATCGCGAACTCCCTGTGCCACCGCATCCATAACATCTGCTATAATGTCTGCGTGAGTACCTGCCTGTTGTTTTAGTTTTGCTATCATTGCAAGATTAATTTCCTCTGCGGAAAGCCCGTTTAAATTTGTGTTTAGCAAAATATTGAGTTTTAGGAGCGTCTCGTCATCTAATGCCTCTGCAACTGTAATCATATTGTTTTTGATGACATTGCCCTCCACTACAATGGTTGTGAGCAGTTGTCTTTGATCGACTCTGGACAGTTGTATAAATTTCAGTCTATTTCCCTTTACCTGTGGAACCGAAATCATAGTGGCATAATTTGTATTTGCAGCGAGCATCTTTGCCATCTGTTTAAGAACTGATTCCATTTTGTCCTCACGCTCAAGAAGAATTCTTTGCATTTCTTTGACTTCCTGCGTTGCCTGATTGAGTTGTTCCTCCTTCTCAAGCATCATCTGATCCACATATAGACGATAGCCCTTATCCGACGGAATACGGCCTGCCGAGGTATGTGGCTGCAAAATATAGCCTAACTCTTCAAGGTCTGACATTTCATTTCGGATCGTGGCAGAACTTAGGTTCAGATCGGTGTACTTGGAAATTGTTCTGCTTCCTACCGGTTCTCCGGTCTCCAAATAGTTTTGGATAATCGCCTGCAAAATCTTTCGCTTCCGCTCGTCTAACTCCAACCTGCCGCTCCCCCCTTCTTATCGCATGCAGTCCATTGTGTTTTTATTATTAGCACTCATTTTAATGGAGTGCTAATATTTACATATACTAACTTACTACTTTCAGTTTTTATTGTCAACAATCTTTTTCTATTTATTTATTAAGAAATTATAAAACGAGCAGGTTTTACCCTACTCGTCTTATACTAACTTTATGATGTTGCTTCGCAAAATCTCTAATTATTATACAAATTCCTCTCGCATGGGATTGAAAATATCTAGTAAAATTCCTGCTTTTAAGCAGACACAACCATGCTCTACAGAATTGCGCTTTAACAGGACATCGCCAGGATTGACAATCTTCTTTACGCCGTCCACTGTAAATTCAAACTGCCCTGACACCACATACGTAATCTGTGTGTGCGGATGGCTGTGCAGTGCGCCAACCGCACCTTCCTCAAAATAATTCTCCACACACATCATCTCATCTGCGTACGCCATAATTTTGCGCTTTACACCCTCTGCGCACGCTTCAGAATCGATCTGGTCATTAAAATTCCACACTGCATTTTTGACTGTTTTCATATTTTCCTCATTTCTGCGCTGCTTTTTGGTCCTCTCAAGTTTGTGATTGCAGCGCAGACACAAACTCAAGGACAAAAGATAAAAAATATTAAACTACCCAAAATACTATTTTTTCTCTCTGTCAATGACTATGCTTTAAAATTATACTTATATGGTATCTGTGTCTTCTCTCCATACAAGTTTTGATACAACTGACTCCATAATTGTGCGATAGAATCTTCTCCTTCGCGTATATCCTCCATTTCCAAACCACCATTTTGCTCTAGCAGTTCATATGCCTTTTTGTCTTTTCCTAGATGATGGAGTGCTCTAATATAATAAAATCGTATCCTAGAAATCTCCTTCTTCTCTACATCCATACTTTCATAAAACTCACAGAGTGCCTGATTAGCCCCACACAAAGACAAAATCTTAAATCCTTCTTTTAGATAAGAATGATCTGATTGTCGCATCTTTATCCCTTTTACAATGTATTTGGATGCAAGCTCGGTTTTATTTTGCATCAGGCAGACACAACTTAATGCGTGAAAAGCCCATGCATTTTTTGCGAGAGAAAGTGATTTTTCCAGTTCCTTTTTTGCCTTTTTGTATCTTCCTTCTATATAATAGACAAGTCCCATGTGATAATGCGCATACCAGTTTTTACTGTTTTCTTTTTTTAGGCTTTCTTTTAAAAATGCTGCGTTTGTCTCATCTATCAAAAACTCATCAGGTCTTTTAGATGGTTCTGGACAATGCAGTACAGATGTATCAAAAAACTTTTTCTATTTCTCCAAAGATGCTTCTTTTATCACAAATTTTAAGTGCTCTGTCATTTTTCCTTGTTTTTTCAAGGCTCCATAACCGCTTCCTGCAAAGACTATTTTAGCTTCCCTGTGTGCTATATTTTTTGTATCGAACAATGTTTGCTCCATATCTTTCCATATATTGTCAATGTGCAATTCTGTTATAAAACTTCTGTAACGCTCTGCGTGATCTTGACTGCATATTTCCTGTGAAATCTGAATAGCTCCATATCGCTCCATCCATTCCCATGCCGTATGTGGCGCCATTGGAATACATCCATATTGTGTTTTTCCAAGTCCTGCCTGTATCTCGATATACCTTCCTGCCTTATCTGTCAGAAATTCTTGCCAGTGATTTGAGGCATCACTGCTTCCCCATGAAAATAATTTGCGGCTCTTTAGTCTTGCAGTAGAAATATGCAACAATCCATAGCCTGTTTGATCTATATTTGCAATATATTTCGGCCTTTTCTCTGGTATATCAAAAAAATAATCTGTTGATTTGTATATCTTTTTATAATCTGTAATATCAATGTCATTTACAACGGGCAATGATACCTTTGCCACAGCCTTGTCCACATATGTAAATGCTTTATCCGCAGGAACAATGATTCTTCCACCATCATATTCCTCCACTGCAATATTGCTCCACCAGTACATAGGTAGCACTTCATTACTCTCATTTGTAATGCGCATCCTACAATTTAAAAAGGTGCTGTCTGCATCCAGCCAAAAATCCATCTGATAGCAAACCCCTCGGATTCTTTCATATTCATACATGCGAAGTACAGGAATCCCATCTTCCAGTTCTGTCTGTGCTGTATACAAAGGTTCTGTGGTAAGAGGTGTGTGTCCAATAATCCCTATATTCCATTCCACACCGCCAGAAAACCACGCATTTCGCACTGCCAGATTAGAAAATCGAAGCACATCATTGGTATAGAGCAGATTCCTACCCGCGCTTTTATCCCACAATTGCCAAAGCCTTCCTCCATACTCTGGCAAGAATACTGCTTTCAAATAATCATTTTCCAATATGGCTGTCTGTATTTCTTTTTCGCAGAGCCGACGCATATAACCATTATATTGTCTGTAGGGATAGACATTTGACCTGCGCCCATAGCCCTCGTATATCTCATCGTCCTCCTCTAAATAAAATTCCAGACGATTCTGCAAAATCTTCTCTCCAATCAAATCGGGAATACTACTTTGCTCTCCGAGATCGGCCGCTCTTATTTTCATCTTCTCAAATCTAAGTTCTGGCAACATATTTTCCTCATTTCTGCGCCGCTTTTGCGCATTTAAGTTGGTTTATACAAATTAGGAATAAAAGATCAAAACATCTTTTTATTTTTTGCTTCTTTGTCTTATCACAGACTTCCAAATCCAGTTTGTACTTATAGTTCTATATCTATAAGAGCGTTTCCAAAAAATGATCTCTCGTACAAATCCACAAATATCCTTTATATATGCCAATTTATGGACTTTAAATTTTCTCCTATTATATCTTATAAAGACGTTCTTCGCAACTTCTATTTCATATTTATAGTTACACTTCTTGTTCATATTCCTTTTTCATTTTTGTGCATGTCCCATTATTTTAGTATAGTAAGCGTTCCTACATATTATTTAGTTTTTCTTGACTTTCATTTTAGTTATCACTATACTAAAATGAAAATGGGGAGTGGATTTTTCTCTCTAACTTATACGCGATCTATGCACCATTTTAGCAACATTTTTGCTTTAAATCTACTATGAAAGTCTTCGACTTTCATAGTATGGATGTCCATGCGGCCCGCCACATGGCAGGCTGTGCATGATGGAAGTTTACATATAAAAATACTAAACTATACTGTTTCTGTATCGTACAGCAGTATGTCTTGGATAGTGGAGGAATGAGTTATGCTGTACTTTCGTTCTGTTGGAGAGGCCGAAAATGTATTGAAGGCCTTAAGTACACCTATGCGCGTCAAAATAATGGAAATGATCTATGAAAATGATACTTTAAGTATGAACGATCTCGCCGAAGCACTAGGTCTTACAAACGGTGCAATCTCCATGCATGTAAGCAAACTAGAGGAAGCTGGCCTTGTTCAGATCAAAGTAACTTCAGGCAAAAGAGGAACTATGAAAATTGTGCGTCCCCGCTATCATCGTCTTATGATTGATCTTGCACCTGTGAAGGAAGCACGGCATTGTTATGTTGATGACATCCGCGTCGGATATTACACGGCCTGTCATGGTACTCCTACTTGTGGTCTTGCCACCAGCAGAGAAATCATTGGTTCATTGGATGATCCGCGTGTCTTTTCTTTTCCTGACCGCTTTCAAGCTGGAATTCTATGGTTTACTAGCGGTCATGTAGAATATAATCTTCCAAATCATCTCCAAGCAGGACAAACACTGACAGAACTTCAGATTTCTTTTGAAATCTCTTCTGAATGTCCTAGCACAAATGAGGACTATCCTTCCGATATCTATTTTTCTATCAATAACATACTGCTTGGAATGTGGATTAGCCCAGGGGATTACGGCAACCGAAACGGGTATGTGTCACCTGCATGGTGGCCAAAAACACTGAATCAATATGGTCTTTTAAAAACGTTAATCATCAACAGTGAAGGCTGTTTTATGGATGGAACCAACAAATTGTCAGATATCACTATCCACGACCTAGGCATTGATTATAATAGCTACATTACCTTTAAGATTGAAGTCCCGCGCGACACCATAAACTGCGGAGGCTGCACTCTTTTTGGAGAAGATTTTGGAGATCACAATCAGGCTTTGCGAATCAAAGCCTACTATAATGAAGAAAACGAAACGGCGTAGGAAAAACCTGCGCTGTTTCGCATTTTTACACCCTGCCAACTTTTTTCCAGCAAAAAGCCAACATACATTTTTTCTTTTTAATTACACTAGTATTGTAACCATTCAACTCCTATATTATTGTGTTTTATTGTAAAAGTCTTGATCTTCAATCAGGACTGCGCACTTGCTGCGCTGTCTGTACACGCGCCATGCAGCTTGTTGCATGTGTGCATCAGATTTCTAAACGCCCACTTTTATTTATGGTGGTGCCATTATGGCTGTATGGGCGTTTAGAAAAAATGTTACTTTTCAACCTATTTTCATCTAAGAAAGGAAGAGTAGCGCAATGAATAACCAATCTTTTTGTCAATGCAACACAGAGTCCTTAGCAATGGCCTCTGTTCCTATGCAAGAATGGTGTGAACCCTATGATCTTGGTACAGCACTCTATCATGGCACACTATTCCCATGCCTAAACTATATGTTCTTTCAGGCCGAGGATATTCCTTGTCCTTTTTGTGACAAACCAACCTCAACCAAATCATCCGAGCAGGAAAAAGCTTTGCATGAACTGTGCAAAATCAGCTTTGCAATAACAGACTTAACTCTATATCTCGACACACATCCTGACTGTCAAAACGGCATCAATATGATGAAGGACCTTTTACAAAAACGTCTGGATGCACTCGCAGACTATGCTGCAAAATATCATCCACTCACACAGCTTTCGATTGTCACTGGAACTCCAGAAAGCTCAGAATATGAATGGGAAATGGGACCTCTTCCTTGGGACCCTTTTGGAAGCGAAGGAGGGCTTTTATAATGTGGGCTTATGAAAAACGACTTGCATATCCTGTCAATATCAAAAAAACTTGCCCTAAAACGGCGCAACTTATCATCAGTCAATATGGTGGTCCTGACGGAGAACTCTCCGCCTCTATGCGCTATCTAGCACAGCGCTACACTATGCCAGTAAAAAAAGTAGGTGGTCTATTAACTGATATTGGTACAGAGGAGATTAACCATATGGAAATCATCTGTGCAATGGTTTATCAGCTCACCAAAAACTTGTCCCCTGAACAGGCCAAAACGGCTGGCTTTGATGCCTATTATATTGACCATACCGCGGGACTATGGCCCCAAGCCGCAGCAGGAGTGCCATTTACTGCACTTGAGCTCCAGTCAAAGGGAGATGTTTTTGCCGATCTGTATGAAGATCTGGCAGCAGAGCAAAAGGCTCGTACTGTCTATGACAATTTGCTGCGTGTCATAGAAGATCCAGATGTCAGAGCACCACTTAAATTTTTGCGTGCGCGCGAAATTGTACACTTTCAGCGTTTTGGAGAAGCTCTAGAAATGACAAAAGATCGCCTCAATCACAACAATTATTACTATTTTAATCCAGAATTTGACAAGACAATGATACACAAATAATATATAGCACATGGACACTCATTTTTCTTTGAGTATCCATGTGCTATCAAATAAAAACCATTTTGTGCACAAAACCAAATTGATATAGCTATTTTATACAGTAATCACATTGCAAAGTCCCAACACAATAACTAAAATCCCCAACACAATACGATACCAGCCAAATATCTGAAAATCGTGCTTTTTAATATAGTCCATCAAAAACTTAATCACAAAGATAGAGACCACAAATGCTACTAACATGCCAATAATTAGCACTCCCGCCTCCACCTGTGTGAAATGAAAACCAAATTTTACAATCTTTAAAAGGCTTGCCCCAAACATTACAGGAATAGCCAGAAAAAAAGTAAACTCTGCTGCTACACTGCGTGACACACCGATTAACAATGCCCCCACAATGGTCGCGCCAGACCGTGAAGTCCCTGGAAAAATCGCAGCAATCAACTGAAAAAAACCAATGATAAGTGCCACTGGAAAAGTAATCCCCTTCAACGTCTTGACACGTGCTTTTTTACCCTTATTTCTTCGTTCTACCACTATAAAAGCCACACCAAATACGATCAAGGCCACTGCAACTGGAATCGCATGATAAAAAAGTTCCTCAAACACTTCATCAAACAATAGCCCTACAACCGCCGCCGGAATACAGGCTACGACAATTTTAAGCCACAGCATAATTTTATCCTGTTCGATCACTGGTTTGGACTGGTCGCGAAACTGAAATGGAAAAATTTTGTCCCAAAACAAAATGACCACGGCAAAGATCGCACCTAACTGTATAACTACAAGAAACATCTCCAAAAACTCTGGTGTACAGTCTAGCTTTATAAACTCATCGAGAATAATCATATGTCCCGTACTGCTAACTGGAAGCCATTCTGTGATGCCTTCAACAATCCCGAACAATATCGCCTTTAAAATCTCTATCATTGCTAAACCCTTTCCCTTTTCATTCTTACTCCAATATATTTTCGTCCAAAAATGCCATTAACTGCTGATAACACTTTTTGGCATCTTGATACCCTATTTGATACAATGCTTCCATCTTGTTTCTGTCTTTCTCAATTCTGTTCACATTGCTTGCATGTGTTGGACGTATAACAAACGCTCTTTTTTTTGCTTGCTCATCAGCTAAAAACTGCAACGTTTCATTGTAGCGTATGTGCCTGCTTTTTACTAGTTCATACACCTTGGGATACTGTTTATATTTTAGTTTGATACAAGCTAGATTTGTCGGGGATGCCGGCTTTCTGACATAACCTTCTTCCTTGGTTAGAATCACTACATTCTTACGATTTCCATCCTCAATGGATTTTTTGATAGGAACCGCATCACAGATACCACCATCAAGATAATACTCGTCTCCAATCTTGACATTGCGCGATACTAATGGCAACGACGCCGAAGCACGCACAGAGGTCAAATCTCTATGCATCTCGCGCAGGGGCATATACTCTGGCTTTCCTGTGCGGATATTAGTTACTACTGCCCAGGCATCTCCTTCATATCTAGCGGCTGCCTTATAATCATAGGGATCTAGCCTATTAGGAATCTGATTATAATTTAGATCTACATTAAATAGATCTCCTGTCAAAATAAGACTTCTAAAACTACAGTAATTCTTGTCTTTTAGATAATTTAATGCCACTCTGTAAGAGCGTTTACGTTGCTTTGATATATAGTTGCACAGATGACAGGCCCCAGCAGACACCCCATAACACTTACTAAAAAATAATCCCTTTTCTATAAAGTACTCGAGCACTCCTGCGGTATAAATTCCCTTCATACCACCACCCTCAAGTACTAGTCCACAATCTATCATAACCACTCCTCTTTTAGAACTTTTGTTTTATTTGTTATATACTTCCTTCACAAATCTGCGAAGTGCTTCCATGCCGCGCCGAACCTTGTCAGTTTCCACACAGTACGCCATTCTAAAATACCCTGGACATCCAAAAGAATCGCCAGGTACAAACACTAAATCATACTGCATCGCCTTTTTGCAAAATGCGACTGAATCAGCCTCTAGCGCTTTGGGAAATATATAAAACGTTCCACCTGGTTTTACAACTGTAAATCCTAATTGTACAAGCTCATCATAAATAATATTCATATTAGTCTCATACACAGACAGATCTGATGTCACACCGAGAACCTCTGCCACTGCTATCTGTATGATGGAAGGCGGGCAGTTATGACCGATTCCTCTTGAAATCTGTGCACACATTGCAGAAATCAATTCTCCATCTGTCGCATTGGGATTAGCCGCCACATATCCTAAGCGCTCACCAGGTATTGAGAGCGACTTTGCAAAAGAATAACAAGACAGTGTATTGTCATAGTATTTTGAGATATAAGGCGCCTTTACACCAGCAAACAAAATTTCGCGATATGGTTCATCTGATATTATAAAAATATCATGACCATACTCTTTTTGCTTTTCGCAAAGAAGTTCTGCTAACCTTTTGACTGTCTGCTCAGAATACACAGTTCCCGACGGATTGTTAGGAGAATTTATCAGCACTGCCATTGTTTTTGGAGTGAGCGTTTTCTCCAACTGCTCAAAATGAATCTGAAACTGCTGTGTATCAGCAGGCACGATTTTTAGAACTGCCCCTGTCTGATTTACATAGTGATTGTATTCTGGAAAATAAGGAGCAAATGTAATCACTTCATCACCAGGCTGTGTCACAGCACGAACCGCATGTGCAACAGCCCCTGCCGCTCCCGTTGTCATAAAAATATGCTCTGCTGTATACTCCATTCCATACGTTTGATTTAGAAATTGTGCAAATTTCTTTCGCACAGCCAAAATTCCTTGTGACTGGCTATAACCATGCAACTCCATTGTATCACGACTTTGTAAAAGCTCTATCATTTTATCTGTGAATACTTGTGGAACTGGCACAGACGGATTGCCCAGACTAAAATCAAATACATTTTCTTTTCCAATTTCCTTTGCCCTAGCGCCTGCCCACTCTGACATCTCTCTAATCACTGACTTTGCGCCTAACATTTCCTTATATTTTTGTGAAATCATTTTTATCTCTATGCTCCTTTCTTGGCATACAAATCTCTAATTTTCAATCTCTTCTTTCTGGTTTTTCTGAAAAAATTGATAGACCTCTTGCGCTACATTGGCTGTAATGCCTGGCACTTTGGCGATTGTTTCCTTATCTGCCATACGCAACTCTTCTATTGACTTAAAATACTTCATCAATGCCTTGCGACGGCTAGGCCCTATCCCTGGTATCTCATCTAACACAGAATGTACCTGCGCTTTGCTTCTAAGCGAGCGGTGATACGTGATAGCAAAGCGGTGTGCCTCATCCTGTATGCGTGTAATCAGTTTAAATCCTTCGCTGTCCTTACTGATTGGCAATTCCTTATTGTTAAAATAAAGCCCGCGAGTACGATGATTGTCATCCTTAACCATCCCACAAACAGGAATGGCAATCCCCAATTCTCCAAGCACTTGCAGCGCTATATTCACTTGTCCACGTCCGCCGTCCATCAACAGTAAATCTGGAAATCTAGTAAAACTTCCAAAACGTTCTCCCACGCTATCCGCATCGCTTTTCATCTCCTCAAGTTCCTCAAGCCCATGCAAAAAACGACGCGTGAGCACCTCTTGCATACAAGCATAATCGTCTGGTCCTGCCACTGTTTTCATACGAAATTTTCTGTAATCACTGCGCTTGGGTTTCCCCTTTTCGTACACCACCATCGAACCTACGTTTGCAAATCCACTCGTATTAGAGATATCAAACGCTTCCATACGAATAATTGGACCAATTCCTAAAAGTGTCTCGATCTCTTTGACAGCACCGATGGTTCTGCCTTCCTCGCGCTTAATACGCTCCCTGTCTTGACTTAGGACAAGTTGAGCATTTCTGGCCGCCAAATCCACCAATTTCTCTTTTGCTCCCTTTTGTGGCACTCTACAGTGAACGCGCGCTCCTTTTTTGCCTGTCAGCCATCTCTCGACTAGCTCCATATCCTCAATGGTTTCTTGAAGCATAATTTCACGCGGAATAAAGGGCGTTCCTGCATAGAACTGTTTGACAAAGCTTGTCAAAATTTTGTGTGCGATAGGTTCCTCCACCTGTGTCATATAAAAGTGTTCTCTACCAATCAGTTTCCCATTTCTTAGAAAAAATACTTGTACTACTGCCTCATTTCCATCGATCGCCAACGCGATAATGTCCTTATCTTCTCCTACATTGTCCGACATCTTTTGCGTCTCGCTAACCTTCTTGATACTTTCTATCAAATTGCGGTACAAAAGCGCTTCCTCGAACTCCATCTTCTCAGATGCCTGCTGCATCTTTTCTTTTAATTCCTTAAGAATGGGCTGTTGCTTACCATTCAAAAACTCAATCGCCTGCTCAATCTGCTGTGCATATGCTTCCTTTGTAATGTTGCCTTGGCAAGGTGCACAGCACTGCCCTATATGATAATTCAAACAGGGACGTTCTTTACCACAGTCTCTTGGCAACCTTCGATTACAAGTTCTAAGTTTATAGAGTTTGTTGATAAGATCAATGCTCTCTCTCACACCCCCATTCGTAAAGGGGCCAAAATAACGCGCCTTATCCTTTTTCATCTGCCGCACCATCATAACACGCGGATACTCTTCCCCAACTGTCACTTTAATATATGGATATGTTTTATCATCTTTGAGCAGTGTATTATACTTAGGGCAATGTTCTTTGATAAGATTGTTCTCAAGAATCAACGCCTCTAGTTCAGAATCTGTCACAATATATTCAAACCACGCAATTAACGATACCATCTTGTCAATCTGTGGACCACGTCCGATCTTTTCCTTGAAGTAAGACCGTACTCTGTTGTGGAGATTGACTGCCTTCCCAACATAGAGTATAGCATCATCCACATCATGCATAATATACACCCCAGGCTTATTGGGAAGTTTCTTTAGCTCTTCTTTTATGTCAAATTCTTGTGAATTCTGCGCCATACTCCCCCCATGTTTCCAATTATACCTTAACGGATTTCCTCAAACCACGCACTTTTGTTCTCTTCTATCGTCTCTTGAGCTTCCTGAGCCTTTTTATCATCTGCTATAGCTCTCATAATACGATTAATGTCCTCCGGCGAAAACATAGAGATTGCATCTGACAGTTGATCTATATTGTCACGATTGACAAGCAAATTTCCCCCACCAGACAAAGGAATCGTCAAAACATTTGCCTTGTCACTGACATCGCCAAGGCAAATGGCATTGTTTTGTGCGTCACAGACAAACTCAACCCCATTATAAGAAATCACCCCGTCCTTAGCCAGATTTTCATATGGAAAGGATTTTTGATATGTCCCGTTCATCTTGGCTATCAAGCTGCTATATTTAAAAGTACTTCCTTTTGCAAAATCACTGATTTCTAACAATTTCTGATCCAATTCTTCCTTTCGTTCTTCCTGTTCTTTTTGAATGGCATCTATATTTTTGTCAACCTTTTTGATAAGCCCTTCCCACTCCTGATTCGTATAGCTTTTGCTGCCAATCGAAAAGGAGGGTTGTGTTTCCCCGCGCTTTACTGCATCTGCAATTTCGGCTCTTCTTTTATTGATACAATCCAGTTGCTCCTGACGTGACATTCCCATAATACTGTTGACGTTCATAAAAAATCCTCCATTCTTACCAAAATCTGCGAATTTGGGCGTAAGCACAAATTTGCCGTGTGAAACCTAGTAGTTCTTTGTGAAGCAGCCTTTGCTGCAAACGAAAACTGCCACAGGCAGTTAGAAATACTTTTCACGCTTCTAACCACTTTGTTTATTATATAGTAGATTATCTTTTAACAAGCAATACGATACCATCGCAATTCTTATTGAATATATCGTACTTTATACCCTTTTTCTTAACCGCGTTTATATCATACTTGAACGCCTTTTAACAGCCATACGGCAGATTGGGTATGATGCAAGTTTTATGATGTATCTTCAAAAATGATGATGAAAGGTGCCTACTTTATATCAAAATAGACACCTATGATTGGTTTTACCATCTGTTGTTGTAATCACTATCATTTTCAGTGCGAATCGTTTTGTCCCATGCAGAGCCAAAACGTGATGTCTCCTCTGAATCCTCACTCCCGTTTTCTTTAGAAGACTCATCTGTGTTTTTATTTGAAATGTCACTTGTGCCCTCGTCCGACGATTTATTGAAATTTTCGTTTACTTCCGATGGCGTTTCCTCATTGTGATACAGACTTTGCTGACTTTCCTGTAACCTATTTTGATCGTTGTACAGTTGAGAACTATTGTTCTGCATCCCTTCTGATTTGTTATCTGCTAGTGGCTGCGGATCAATATTTCGCAATTCTTCTGGTGTTGGCACTCGTGCTTCTACTTTCTTTGGCTCCTCCATTTGTGCCTCTTTTGTATAGATTGTTTTTGTCTCTTTGACAGATTCTTCTTCCTTTTCCTCTGGCTCAGGCAATCCCTTTGCCTCGCGGTATATGCGCATAAACTCCTTGCCAGTAATAGTTTCTTTCTCTATCAAATGTGCTGCAATCTTATCCATAACCTCACGATTTTCACGCAATAGCCCTAATGCCTCATCATAACACTCCTTGAGCATATTCATCACTTCTGTGTCAATCTGTGACGCTGTATTATCCGCACAGTTTAGTGAACTTCTCCCATCAAGATATTGACTTTCTACCGTCTCAAGTCCCATCAATCCAAATTTCTTGCTCATGCCATATCGCGTAATCATGGAACGTGCTATGTTAGTCGCCTTCTCGATATCATTGGATGCACCTGTAGTAACTGTATCAAACACAATTTCCTCTGCGGCACGGCCGCCCAGAAGTCCCACAATCATGTCGTGAAGTTCTGCCTGGGAATTAAGATATTTTTCATCCTCGGGCACGTGCATAACATAGCCTAGAGCCCCCATTGTACGCGGAACAATCGTAATCTTCTGAACAGGTTCTGAGTTTTTCTGAAGCGCACTAATTAGCGCGTGTCCTACCTCATGATAAGAGACAATTTTGCGCTCCTCACTACTCATAATCCGATCTTTTTTCTCTTTGCCTACCAATACCACTTCGACTGCGCTAAACAAATCTTTTTGGCTTACAAAATCTCTGCCTTCCTTGACTGCATTGATTGCCGCCTCATTAATCATATTGGCAAGATCTGCACCGACAGCTCCACTTGTCGCGAGTGCAATCGCGTCCAGATCAACGGTTTCATCCATCAATACATCCTTAGCATGAACCTTGAGAATGTTGACACGTCCCTTTAAATCTGGCTTATCTACAATAATACGCCGGTCAAAGCGCCCTGGTCGCAACAATGCCTTGTCAAGAATCTCTGGTCTATTGGTAGCAGCAAGTACAATAATTCCTTTTTTGCCATCAAAACCATCCATCTCCGAAAGCAACTGGTTGAGTGTCTGCTCACGCTCTTCATTTCCACCACCATATTTTGAATCACGGCTTCTACCAATCGCATCAATCTCATCGATAAAGATAATACACGGCGCATTTTTCTCTGCTTCCTTGAACAAATCGCGCACACGCGATGCTCCGACACCGACATACAACTCTATAAAATCAGAGCCAGCCAACGAAAAGAACGGTACTTTCGCCTCACCTGCCACCGCTTTGGCAAGCATTGTCTTTCCTGTACCAGGAGGTCCCACTAAAAGCGCTCCTTTTGGAAGACGCGCTCCGATCTTGGCATATTTGCCTGGATTGTGTAAAAAATCAACTACTTCTTGTAATGATTCCTTTGCCTCATCTTCTCCTGCCACATCCCGAAATGTAATGCCAGTTTCTTTTTGAACATAGACCTTTGCATTGCTCTTTCCCATGCTAAAGGCACCACCGCCGCCTGTCATTTTTCTAAAGAGCAGACTCAGCAGTCCCCACATCAGCAAAATGGGTACAATATAATATAAGAGTGACAAAATAATGCCAGATCCATCTGGAACTGTTCCTCTAACTTCCACCCCTGCATCGAGCAATCTCTGTGTTAGGGTTTCATCATCCTCCACTTTGCCTGTCACATACGTAACCTTGACTGCATAAGCAAACGGATTCCCAACCATCTTGTCCTCCCATGCCTCGGCCACCGGCGTAATCTGAAGCTGATTAGACTCGATCTTTACAGACTGGATACGACCACTCTCCACCATATTAATAAATTCATTATAAGAAATTTCTACTGTGGTAGCACCTGAGACAGCACGCGTAAAGTAACTGATACATAAAAGTGACAGCACTGCTGCAATCACCATGATAATAATACTCTGCCTCTTGGGGTCCTTTCCATTATTATTGTTACCATTCCCACCGTTACCCCCATTTCCGGGCCCGCCATTATTTCGGTTGGAATTGTTCTCAAACTGATTGAACTGATTATTGTCCATATCGTATCCTTTCTATACTATATATTATGCTAAATTGCTTGCATAGGTAAAATAAATCAACTATAATTATAGAGATAATGTGTTTATAAATCAATAACATATTTCTGAAAAAACTGTTAAACCGTTGTTTGGTTGTGACAACTAGGGCAGGTCTACACATAATTGCACAGACTGTAAAAAGCGTAGATCTTACATACAAAAATCCTATCAAGAAACGATTCTCAATAGATTTTTGCCTGTGACAAGACAGCTTGCCTGCATTGCTCCATTCGGTTATGTTCTATCTTCATTTCGTATTGCAGCATACAGTTTCTGCGTGATTTTTCAATCATGCATGTTATTCCAGAAAAATGTCCCCTATTCATAAATCAATATGCGAGGTAACAAATTATGAATACTATTACATTGCAAGTAACACGCAACTGTCGTTTTTATCTAGGTGATGCCCCTGACGCATGGCAGGCCTGGTTTGATGATTCTGCATGGCAACAAGTGACTTTACCGCACGATTGGTCTGTAACGCTCCCTTTTGATCGCGCCTACTCTAGCGGTACAGGCTATCTAGCGGGTGGAATAGGCTGGTATCGCCTCCACATTGAACCCGATCCATCCTGGGAAGGCAAACAAATTTCTATTACGTTTGACGGAGTGTACAAAAACAGTCGTATCTGGTGCAATAGTTACTATCTAGGCGAACGGCCAAACGGCTATACTAGCTTTACTTATGACATTACTTCACAGTTTCGGTTTGATGCGCCAACCGTTATCTCTGTGCGCGTAGATCACAGTGATCTTTCAGATTCACGCTGGTTTACTGGCAGTGGCATCACAAGAAAAGTAACACTTCGCATCGAAGAAGCTGTCCATCCCGTTGTAGATGGTATTTTCTTCTCCACTCCCCAAGTCAGTCCCACAGATGCCAACTGCCAGATTACAAATGAACTCATAAACTGTATGGATGTACCTTGTTCTGTGACCGTGACCAACTTACTCTTTGCACTAGAAGGTGAACTTGTCTACGAAAGCACAGGCAGCAGTACAATAGATGGGCAACATACATGTCTTATCACCACAGAAGGCCATGTAGAAAATCCGCTGCTATGGTCCCCTGAGACTCCGTCTCTCTACACATTAAAAACGTATATTGCCTACAAAGTTTGCCCTTCGTCCTCGGACAACAAAGAGAGTATCCCAACTATTATCAATACATTAGCAGATGTTCAGCGAGTGGGTATCCGCTCACTGCATTTTGATGCAAACACAGGCTTTTTCCTCAATGACAATCCTTATACAATCAAGGGTGTCTGTGTACACGAAGATGCTGGCTGCCTAGGAGCGGCAGTTCCTCCTATTGTATGGCACCGCCGCCTTACAAAACTCAAAAAAATGGGCTGTAACGCTATCCGTATGAGCCACAATCCGCATATGCCTGAGTTGTACAGTTTATGTGACATCCTAGGTTTTCTTGTGATAGATGAAGCCTTTGACGAATGGGAAGCTCCAAAAAATAAGTGGAGTACTGGTCATAATGTTTATCCTCCCAAGCATCAAGGATATTATACCGACTTTCCTATATGGCATGAAGAAGACTTGACTGCACTGATTCGCCGTGATCGCAATCATCCAAGCGTCATCTTATGGAGCATTGGAAACGAGATTGATTATCCCAATGACCCCTATTGTCATCCATCCTTTGCTGAGATGACGGGCAACAATGATGCCAACAAACCAACTGCTGAGCGCGCTTACAACCCTGATCGCCCCAACGCTAAACGCCTAGCTGTTCTAGCCAAACATTTATGCGATATTGTGCGCAGTGTAGACACTACACACCCTGTAACTCTTGCCGCTGCTTTCCCAGAGTTATCGGCGACATTGGGCTTTATTGATTCAGTGGATGTGGTGGGCTTTAACTACAAGGAACATTTATATGCCTCCCACCATCGCGATTTTCCAGACAAACCATTTCTTGGCAGCGAAAACGGACATAGCCTATCTGCGTGGAAGGCCGTGACTGACAATAACTATATAGCAGGTCAATTTTTATGGACAGGCATTGATTATCTAGGAGAAGCGCGCGGCTGGCCCACTCACGGTTCTGGAGCAGGCCTTTTGACTCTCGCAGGATTTGAAAAAACGGGTTTTTATCGCCGCCAAAGCTTTTGGAGTCAAGAGCCAATGGTTCACCTTGCTACTATTCGTGAATCGCAAAGTTTATACACACCGTGGGATGCTGTATTTCCAAATGCAATCTCCAATGAGTTTGCTCCTGTGTCAGAATGTTGGGATTATATACCTGGTGAATCGATTGTGGTCAAATGTTACACCAACCTAAATAGGGCAGAACTCTTTTTAAATGGCACTAGCCTAGGCGTCTATCGAAAAGAAGAAAACTGTGATTGTATTCTCGTTATTTTGCCTTTTTCACCTGGCAGATTGACAGCGCGCGCTGGAGCAGTCTCTCATACACTCGTCAGTACAGGAAGTGCATGTCAAATGAAACTTACTACTTATCCCTATCAGGATGCACTAAAGGTACTTCCATCCTCTACTATAGACACTACTGCTCCTATACAGCAAATTATAGTCACTATGTTAGATAGCAACGGAAATCCTGTCTATCACGACAGCACTCTGTTACATGTCTCTGTAGAAAATGGACGCCTTTTAGGGCTTGAAAACGGTGATTTGTCAGATGTGACCGATTACACATCCGATAGCCGCAGAGCCTACCACGGCCAACTGCTCATCTACGCGGTTGCAGATGATCCATCCTCAAAATCAGAGATGATTGTACATGTATGTGCTGATGAAATCAAATCAGCGCAATTGTGCATTAGAAAATAAGATCACTTTCTTTGTATGGCTATTATTATTGCTGCCAAACAACAGAGTGTTTACCAAAAAGCTGCAACCCCAAACAGGGATGTGCGTATAATATCATACAGTGGTGTGAAATAAAATGGATGACTGCTAAAACAGGCACCTAGTGGTTAGATTAAAAAACAGAAATGTTTTGCAGATGAATCCTATTCGCCCATGCGGCTTTTGTTCGCATGGGTGTTGACGGCACAAAAGATAAATTTGAACATTGTTCGCAATGCAAATTTGTGCTCCAAGTAATGTTATCATTTGCAAGTTGAGAAAAGAGTATGATTATCAGAATGAAAAAAAAGCAGCATAAAAACAAACTAGATGGAAGTATTTCCTTACCTCTTTCTATTATCATTGTATTTTGTATATTGGGGGCAGTCGTTTTCTCAGTTGCAAAAAAAATTTCTGTGCAGATGACAGAATCGGCAATTCAAAATCTAAGTGAAAGTCTAGATTTAATAGAGAGTACAATCGAGGCTATCATCAATAAAGAAATAGAATTTCAACAACTCATGGCTCAAGAAATTGCGCTGGCTCAAGATCCTGAGCAGTATGTCCGCACTTATCAGCAAAATCAAACAATGACCAAAATTTCTTTGATTTACACAGGAAAAACACAGGGTATCTCCAATACAGGAGAGATATTTTCTGAGGAGGGATTAGACTTTTCTGAAGGAAGAACAGTGAATGGACTGGCCGTTTGCAAATCCTATACAAATCATATGGGAACATGGGCTTATACTTTGAAATGCCCTGTTGTAAAAGAAGGCAAAGAGATTGCATCCCTTTATATTGAATACGTCTATGATTCGCTTGACAACTCGCTTCCTGACGGATTTTATAACAAGAAAGCCATGCTCTATATTATGGATGCACAAAGTGAACGATTTGTGTTAAAACCAAAAGGAATGGGCGAACGAACGGCAGGCCATCTCAATATGGAAGATTTTTTTCGTGCAAATGATATTCAGGAGGAAGCACTTCGCAAAGAGGTTTCCCAGAGCGTTAAAAACAGGAAAAATATTATGTTCCACCATGATATTCGCGGAAAAAACTCATTGATTTACATGTGGGCTGTAAATGATGGTACTTTGTACTTAATTGGCTATGTTCCAATCGACGCGATCCAACAGGAGGGAACTACCGTAAATCAAAATATCTTGATTGTTGTGATTGTGATGTTAGTCGCCTTCTTTTTGTGTTGCTTACTGTATTATTTTAACCAGCGGCAACAAAGCAAACTCCGAAAAGAGCGCGAACAAGAGCGTGAAATCCACAATAAACAATTGGCAGAGGCATTACAGGCTGCACAGATTGCAAACTCTTTCAAGACAACGTTTCTCTCTAATATGTCACATGATATTCGCACTCCAATGAATGCTGTGCTGGGCTTTACGACTCTTCTTGCTAGAGACGCAGAAAATCCAGAAAAAGTGAGACTATACACCAAAAAAATTATGGCATCTGGACAGCATCTACTCAGCCTAATCAATGACATTCTAGATATCTCTAAAATTGAAAGCGGAAAAGTAGTTCTTACGACAGAGGAATTTACTTTGCATGATTTAGTGTCTTCTGTGGATGCCATTATCCGGCCAATGGCAAATGCAAGAAATCAACATTTTTATGTTGAAGTTACAGATATCTTACATGAATATTTGATGGGTGACGAGACGCGAATTAACCAAATCCTAATCAATCTTTTATCCAATGCCGTGAAATATACTCAAGAAGGTGGATCGATCTGGTTTCGCATTATTGGCCTCAAGAATCACACACCACAATGTGAGCATCTGCGAATCGAAGTTCAAGATAATGGGTATGGTATGACACCAGAATATCTAAAAATTCTATTTGATGCATTTACCCGCGCGGAGAACAACACCACGAAAAATGTACAAGGAACAGGGCTTGGCATGGCCATCACCAAAAGTATTGTAGAACTCATGGGGGGTACTATCGATGTGTCAAGCAAAGTCAATGAGGGCACTCTTTTTCGTGTGGAATTAGAACTTCATGCATCAGAAAATGAGGCAAATAAACAGTTCTGGGCAGAGAATGGAATCTCTCAAATTTTGGTGGTAGAAAATGATGAAAAAATCTGCGATTATATTGGCTCTCTGATGCAGAATGTAGGAGTCGTTATACAAACCGTTCCTAGCACAGCAAAAGCAGTACAATTATTGTCTGCTACCAATCAAATGACCTATCAGCTTCTTCTAGTTGACTGTGCTATTATAAAGGCAGAAGGTATTCCATCTGTAAAGATGCTCCAAGAAATGGTTCTAGAGACAATGCCTACTGTGCTCTTAGTAGACTGTGACGTTGAACAGACGCAAGAATCACTTTTGATGAACAATACAAAGGTACTCACAAAACCGTTTTTTGTAAGTGCTTTTCAGGAAAAGATACTAGAAATCAAGGCCGAACAAAATGGACAAAATGCGGCAAATACTCTAGATGCCGACAGTATGGAAGGATTGCACTTCCTCGCTGCGGAGGACAATGAAATCAATGCGGAAATTTTAAGAGAATTATTGGAGATGGAAGGCGCTGACTGCGAGATTGTCGAAAATGGGCAACTGGCCGTGGAACGTTTTGAACGCGCCCTTGAAAATGAGTTTGACGCTATTTTAATGGATGTCCAAATGCCTGTTATGAACGGCTATGATGCGACAAAACTAATTAGAGCCCTAGATCGCAAGGATGCCAATCAGATTCCTATCATTGCTATGACAGCAAACGCCTTTGCAGAGGACGAAAAAGAAGCACTGAATTCTGGAATGACTGTTCATCTAGCAAAGCCAATCAATATTGAACAGTTAAAAAAGATTGTAACCCAATATGTATCCAAAAGCTAGGTAAAAATAGATATACATGTTAAATAAAGTACACAGAGGAGGTATATATTTGAATAAAAACAGAAAAAAGAACATGTTATCTTGTCTTGTAGGTTTCATTATGCTATCACTAGCAGCATGTGGCAGCAAACAATCAGGAGACAATGTGATGATCTTTGAAGAGAAGGCTGAGCGATCTGTGACTTTGTTTAGCCCAATGGAAAAAACAAAACCAGATGTTGACAATATAGCAAGAAGCGCATCTGAAAAAACCGTTACTATGGCAGAGGAAGCACTAGGCATCACTGTGGATTATATCACATATACAGCAGAAGACTATCAAGACAAAACATATGACGAGGTGGCACTCGACAGAGCGCGCAATCATATGGATGATCTGTATCTACTCAATCCCGATATCATTCAGAAATTAGCTGAAGAAAACAAACTAATGGATCTATCGGGACTTGACAATGCCAAAAATCTGCGAGATGTGGTAAAGACCGCCAATGTAGTCGATGGAAAGCTAGTGGCGATCCCCCAAGAAATCGTCGCATACGGTCTATTTATCAACAAAGATCTATTTGATCAATATCACTTAGAACTACCAGAAACTCCAGAAGATTTTCTGGAATGTTGTCGAGTCTTTCAGGAGAATGGCTTCGAGACACCAGTTGGAGCCAATCGCTGGTGGTTAGAAACATTTGTCTTTGCACAGGCATTTGCAGATCTATATAATGGCGGAAATACTCAAACAGAAATTGCTGCCCTCAACAGTGGAGAAGCAAAATATAGTGACTATATGCGCCCTGGGTTTGAGTTTTTGCAGGAAATGATTGACTGTGGATATATTGATGCCAAAAAGGCCTATATGAGTGAGGCGATCGATGGAGAAGGCGCCGACTTTCTAGCACAAAAAACGCCTATTGTCATGGCGTATTGGAGCGCTGCAAACTCAGAAACCGCCTATGGAAATCCAGATTTTAACATGTCGGTCATTGGCTTTCCTAGCAACCGTGGCCAAATGCCTATAATAACTATCACAGGATTTGCTATCAGTACCAATGCACCACACGCAGAAGATGCAATGCGCACACTGAACATTATGGTTTCTGACGAGGCTCTTCAGGCATATTCTGAAACCAATAAAGTGATCTCTCCTTCTAAAAATGTTTCAGTAGATTGCATCCCTGCACTAAAACCACTCAATGACAAAATCAACGAAGATATTTTTGTTCTTGCCTCCAATGCGGGAATGAAACTAGAACAGTGGGGAAACACTTGTATTATCGTGCGAAATCTATTAAATGGGGCCACTGTAGATGAGTGCATGGCAGAGTTTGACAGACTCCAGAAAGAAGCTCTAACAAAATAAATGGAGTAGGGAGATTATTTCCCTACTCCATTTATTTTGTGCGTGTCTTCTATCCAATATCTGCCTCGTCGCAAAAGACCAATTTCTCACTAGACTTCCCTTCCGTCTCAAACACAACAATCTCATTGAGCCCTTTTCGAAGTAAAGGAGCTGGAATATACAGACGCTTCTGCGGACCGATCTCCCAGAATCGTCCAAGATGAAATCCATTTAAAAATACACAGCCTTTTCCCCAACCAGGTAATTCTAAAAAAGTATCTCCTACTTCATCGATCTCTACCTCAAAACGATAAAATGTAGGAAGTCCTTGTGTGTACCCTTTTGTGAAGTCCAAACAATCAATATTATCGAGTGTTAGTGGGTACATTGTCCAATTATAATGTATATGTCCATTAATCTGCACACAACCTGCAATTCCTTTTCGCTGTTGTTCCATCAGTGGACCAAAATTCACACGTCCCATATTTTCCATCAAGATATCGATAGGAGCACCCTGTTCAAAAGTTACTGGATCATAGAGAGTCTTGTGCACTTCTTTCGTTGGTGCATTGGCATCTTGTGCCTTTTTAACCATTCCTGTAAGTACATCATACTCTTCTGTAAGCTCCCTGTCATATAACGTTGTCAGCGGCTTTTTATCCACAAAAATCTTTGCTCTGTCGTTTGCCCCCCACAATCGAATTCTTTCGATATTTCTCTCTTTTTTTAGCGCGGAATGATATAAGATATAGCCATATCCTTGTCCGCACTTCTCCATACAAATCGGAAAGGTATCCTCAATTGGAGTGCTAAGCTCGTCTAAGCTCTCTAGCAGTCCAACCTTTTCTACTGCGCACACACTACCATACGCTTTTCTTTTTATCTGCGTAGAAAAAGTCACCTCTGGAACATCTGCATACTTTCGAATCACTGCCTGAAAATCACGATATTTCTGTGTAAAATCACCCGCCTCTGTCAGCAGTGCATCATAGTCGTAGGATGTCACATCTGGAGTCAGCTCATCATAATAATTTGAACCATTCATAAACCCAAAATTAGTGCCACCCTCAAACATATAGATATTGACATGCCCCATGCGCAGCATATCATCTAGATCTTTTGGACTGTCTGGATTACCTTTCATATGGCCGCCATTTCCCCAGTGGTCAAACCAGCCTACCCAGAACTCAGCGCACATCAAAGGGCCGCCATCTGTATATGGTGCAAGAACTTCAAAGCGTTCCTTCGTCCTCGAACCAAAGTTTCCCATCGGATGAACCCCTTGCACTACTCCACACGCAAGAGTCTCCTCAAATGGGCCATCTGAACTGATTAGCGGAACCGTGACATTGCGCTCTAACATCATATCACGGATAGCCTCCATATAGCGTGTATCATCCCCATAATAGCCATACTCATTCTCTACCTGCATCATAATCACAGGGCCTCCCTGTGTAATCTGCAACGGAGTGATTAATGGAAGTAATACATCATAATATTCGCGCACATGTCGCAAAAAAGGTTCATAATACGCGCGCAAGCGCATATTATCTTCCTGTAGAAGCCATGCTGGAAGCCCTCCAAACTCCCATTCTGCACAAATATATGGAGAGGGGCGAAGAATGACATACAGTCCCAACTTCTGTGCTATTTTCACAAACTTCACCAAATCAAACATCCCCTCAAAACAGAAAACACCTTTTTTTGGTTCGTGAATATTCCACGGTATATAAGTCTCAACCGTATTGCAGCCCATCGCCTTAAGTTTTTCTAATCTGTCAAGCCAGTACTCTGGCACCACACGAAAATAGTGAATACTTCCTGAAATTACTTGAAATGGTTGTCCGTTTAAATAAAAATTGTCTCTTATTTCAAATTTTCCATTCATAGGTTTACCTCTGTTACATCCTTTCATTGATCCTTGTACATTTTTAAAAAAAGAGGTAGTGATGCGCCGACCTCTACCTCTTTTATAACAGGAAAGTACGCTTCCTGTTCTCGCAATATTCTTTTCAGCAGACAGAAATTTCCTATGTCAACATACAATACGCCGATTCTTGCTGCACACAAACGCAGAATCTTTCTCAAAAGTCATGCGTATTGTGAAAACGGAAATCGCACCTATGTACGGAACTCATTTTGATATCGCATATTTCCTAAATAGGAAACAGCATTGCTATCTTGTCACAAGATCCTATTTATATAGTGCATCAAACTGTCTCTGAAGCTCCGCTGTAACTTCATCAATACCTGCTGCCTTCAATGCTGCCTGATACTCTGCAACAATGTCCTCTGCAGTTCCTTGATATTTACCAAATGCAATCTGTTTCATATAGTTGGTATTGATCTCATTGATATTAGAAATTTGAGAACGGATATTGTCAATATCTGCTACATACTGTCCATATGGATATTCGATTTTGAGTTTATCATACTCTGCATACAATGCATCAATCTTATCCCAATCTCTGCTGGCATCTTTGATCTCAAGATCGTCATTACGTCCCCACCAGTAGTTTGTTGTTCCATTAATATTGTCTGTATCCTGGTTGTAACTTGCTGGTGTTGTTCTCAAGCCATCATCTGTTATCTCATAGGATACGCCTTCAACACCATAACAGAACAATGTATAACATTCTGGATCGTTTCTAAGCAAATCATATACCATCAAAGCTCTCTCAGGATTCTTGCTTCCCGCAGAGATTGCCATTGCACCATGTGTAATAGAAAGTGCAGTCACATTGCCTGTCTCCTGACCAAAATAGAAGAACCCTGTCTCTGCATCTGGATCGTCATCATAGATTGTATTAGCAGGAGTATGGCTTACCAAGTCAGTCCAAGTCTGTGTGTGATGCTGCTCTGCTGCAACCTTTCCAATTCTGTAATCATCACGGTTTGTAGAAGATGTATTGTTCAAAACATCTGTCTGCCACACACCGATCTCATCCCATTCCTTCATCATCTTTGCAAACTCAACCAAAGAATCTGTATCTGTTACAAACGGAGAATATATCGTGTAGAGGTCATCTCTAGTACCCCCCCACATAGCTGCGGCGTTGATACCATCAATTGGCACATAATTAGAATGTGAAGCGATCCATCCTCCCGCTAACTGAGCATATTGTGTTCCATCCGAATCCCACGGAATAATATCAGGATATGTTTCCTTCACATACCTAAAGTATGTTGTCAGATCTTCCCACTTTGTCACGCCATTCGCAAGCCCTGCTTCTTTTGCCCAGTCCAAACGATAAATAAAACCATGGTTGGTCCACTGTGCATAATTGTCCTCTGGTATCAAGTAAATCTCACCATCATACTTGCAAAGCTCCCAGTTCTCTGCTGGAACACTTGCCCAAGTCTGTGGCGCATACGTCTTTAACATATCCTCAGACAGTTCCAAAAATGCTCCATTTTTAGAGTTTGGCCATGCGTCGAGCCAGTCAGAAGCAGTACCAACAAGGTCTACTGTACCATCCATCTGCGCCAATGTCAAATTGTAGTTAGAAAGATAATCAGTCCAGCTAATAAAGTAGGTTTGAAGCTCTGCATTGCACTTCTCTGTCAAAATCTTATTCAACTGTGCCATCATCTCGTCATATTTTTCTTTAGTTCCAGTTGGTGTCTCACCAGTTGTCATATAGGTAATCACTACATGCTCAGATGTGTCAATTGCAGATGCATCTCCAGTAGATGCATTATCGGTAGATGCATTGTCTGTGGATGTGTTACTTGTAGATTCATTGTTCGTAGATGCGTTTGTCGCACTGCTGTCTGGCTTTGAATCAGATGAATTTCCGCCACATCCAACAAGCCCCGCAACCATCGTGGTCGCCAAGAATAAAGCCAATACTTTCTTTTTCATTGTTTTTCCTCCTAACATATTCATTGCTGTACTCTCTATAATAATCTCCGCCTTCACGGAGCCACAGCCCTATATAAAATATAACAAACTTTTACAGTTACCCTTTTACTGCACCGACGGTAATACCGCTGATAAAATATTTCTGTACAAATGGATACAAAAGAATAATGGGTCCTGTTGCCAGAACAGCATTTGCCATCTTTACACTCTCCTGTGGAATATCTGCGAGATTGATAAATTGGCCTGCAACAGAGTTCTTCAACATATCTGTCTTATTGACGATCTCATACAATGTAAATTGCAGCGGTTTCACAGGAGTATTGGAACTCAAGAACAAAGATGACTGATACCATTCATTCCAATAGCCCAATGCCAAGAACAAACCGATTGTTGCAAGTGCTGGTTTTAACATTGGCAATATCAAAGATACAAAAATTCTCATATCGCCTGCCCCGTCAATTTTGCCTGACTCTGTAATTTCATGCGGGATAGCCTTGACGAAATTCTTCATCAATATAATTAACCACGGAGACATCAAAAGTGGTAAAAGCACTGCTAGATAGCTGTCCTTTAAATGATATGTCTGTGTCATTAAGAGATAATAAGGTGCAAGTCCTGCCTGAAACAAACTAGTAAAATAAATAAAGAATGAGATTCCATTTCGGAACGGAAAATCTTTTCTTTGCAATGCATAACCTGTCATAGAGATAATAGACAGACCGATTCCTGTTCCGACAACAGTCAATATAATTGTCACTAGATAAGACCACCAGATTCCACCACTCTTTGTAACCATACTATATGCAGTCAGTGTGATATCTTTGGGCAAAAACTGTACACCCTCTGCACGGATAACCGTCTCACTGGTAAAAGAAGTGCTGACAATAATTATAAATGGTATGATACAGCAAATTGAATAGAGGGTGAGAAACGTATACCCAAATCCCCTGATGATTTTATCGGATGTGCCAAGCCTGACCTTAGCCCCCGATTCCATAAGGTCTTTATCTTGTTTTTTTGCCATACTAATCCTCCAATCTTAGAACAGGGAATAATCTGGTTCTATTTTCTTTACAATATAGTTTACAGCCATAACAATGATAAATCCAATCACTGACTGATACAAACCAACCGCAGAAGCTGTTGAGAAGTTAAACTCCGCCACGGTCGCACGATACACATATGTCTCAATAATATCTGTTGTGCTATAGAGCATCGGATTGGTTCCCACAATATTGTAAAACAGTCCAAAGTTACCTTTTACAATACCTCCTAATGCAAACAATAACAGAATGACAATTGTCGGCTTTAGGCTTGGAAGAATTATGTATCGAATTCGCTGGAAGCCATTGGCACCGTCCACCTTTGCCGCCTCCATCATCTCCCCGTCAATACCCATAATCGCTGCAAAATAGACTACTGAATTGTAACCTGTCTGTTGCCACAAATAAACTAAAATCATAATAGGCGGCCAGACACTTGCATCAGAATACGGCTGCCACCGCTCCATGCCCATACTTGTCAAAATTCCGTTCACAAAACCTGTATCATAATTGAGCAAGTTAAATACTAAAATTCCTACCAAAACCTGTGAAATAAAGTAGGGCAAGAACATAATGGTTTGAGAAACCTTCTTAAACCATTTACTGCGCATCTCATTGAGCAAAATAGCCACAAAAACCGCGAGGAAATTGCCAAATAAAATAAATGCCAAATTATATAAAATAGTGTTCTTGGTCAAACTTAGCAACTTTCCTGAGGTTGCAAGAAACTCAAAGTTATCTAGACCGATAAACTTGCTCCCAAAGATTCCGTCTCTATAATTATACCGTACAAACGCCACCCAGATACCAGGCATTGGCGCATAACTAAACGCTATAAAGAATAGAATAGCGGGCAGACACATCAGAAGCAGTACCCGCGATCTCTTCACCTTCTGGAAAAAAGTCAGGTCCGATTTGCGCTTGGGTACCTGTACCGTTGCTTTTCCCATGTTTACGACCCCCTTTTTATCAAAACGATTTTCCAATTTGTTGTTTTGTCATTTTGAAACCGGTTTCATGATTATATGTTAGCACTTATTTCGTACTATTGTCAATGTATATCCGTCAATTTATTAAATTTTGGAGAATAAACACAAAATAAATTATATATTTTGTATAATTTTTCTATAAAAACATAAAGAAGGAACTTTGGGACTCCCCTAAAGTTCCTTCTTCATGTTTTTTTGTGAAACCGAATTCATTTTATTTTATCTATGATTCACGACATTTGCCACTGCTACCACGCACTACTAATGTCGGTGTAACCATGCGCACTCTGCCAACCTTACGCCCGTCAATGAGCGCTGTTGCCGTGTCAATCAATTTTCTGCCATACTCCTCATAATTATAATCCACACTCGTCAAAGTTGGCACACTCACTTCTGCCATATAGGTATTATCATAACTTACCACCGAAATATCTTCTGGTATACGATAACCGCGCTGTGTCAGACATTGCATAATTCCCAATGCCGAGAAGTCATTGATCGCAATCACTGCGGTCATCTCAACTCCTGCATCCAACAATTCTGTCATTTGCTGATATGCTGTCTGTGCGTTATAATTGCCCTGTTCTGGTACTAAGCGCGGATCAAACTCAATCTGTCTTTCTTTTAAAATCTGTTTGTAGCGCTGATATTTTTCAAAGGTGGAAAGGACATCTCTACGTCCTCCAATCAACGCAATTTTCCTATGGCCTAACCCTAGCAAATGTTCCATCAATAGATCCATTGCCTTCATACTGTCAATGCGCACAATATGACATCTTGTCCCGTCTAATTTACCCGTGACTACAAGCGGTGTTGTCGCCATAATCTGATTGGCAAACTCTACATACTCCTCCTCTGATGTCAAGTCGTCCACTCTGCCCCCAAACTGAATAATAGCATCCACCCTCTGTTTCTGAAGACTTTTGAGCAGTTTCATTTCTGATTCTTTTTCTCCCAGAAAATTGCAAAGCACAGCCGTATATCCAACAGCGCGCGCTGCCTGTTCACAAGCGATAAACATTGATGCATAGTAGGGGTTTCGAATGTCCGCAGAAAGGATGCCAATGGTTTGTGTCTTTGTCTCTGCAAGCCCTCTTGCCAGTGTGTTTGGCTCAAAATCATACTTTTCAATTAATGCCAAAATCTTTTCTTTTTTCTCAGAGCGCACATTTGCATTGTTGGTCAATACTCTAGAAACAGTGGCTGGCGAAACCCCTGCCTCTTTTGCAATATCATAAATCGTAATTGTCCTGTTTTCACCCTGTAACAAAATAATTCCTCCTACCCCAAAATCATTTCTTGTGGTATAGTATTGCACAGCTCTTGCCAGTACTCTCTCCAGAATTTTCGCGCATCCTTATACCTATTTATTGTATTATCTATTTTGCACGACTAAATTGTCATATCACAATTTCTGCTCGCGTTCCCACTCCTTCTGTCGAGGTAATATACAACTGATGCCCTAATTTATTTAAGATTCGATTGCACAGATACAACCCTATTCCAGTAGATTGCCTTTCTTTCTGCGCACAAAAATCATGACCATTACAGCCTGTATAGCCTTTCTCACAAATCCGTGGCAAATCCTCCGCACGGATGCCAATCCCTGTATCTGTTATCGCAATATGCACTTTTTTGGTTGTGGCATCCTCCTGTGTTTTTTGCTCCTGTTCTATCACTTCTATTGTAATTTTTCCTGACAGGGTGTATTTGATAGCATTTGACAAAAGTTGCTCAATCACAAATCCAATCCACTTCTCATCTGTCACGGCACAGATGGGTGATGACTCATAGCTTAACCCTAACTTTTTGTGTACAAACTGTCGTGCATACTTATGAATGGAAGCCTTAAGAACCTCATCAACACAAACTTTTCTAATCACAAAATCATGAGACTGCGAATCTAAACGCATGTATTGAAGTGCCATATTCACATACTGCTCAATTCTAAAAAGTTCCTGTTGTTTTTGGGCCGTATTATGGACGCTGCTATCACACATGCTCTCCTCGTCAATCAGCAGCTTTAGCGCAGCGATGGGTGTCTTGATCTGATGCACCCACATCGAATAATATTCAGCCATATCTTGTTGTCTATCAAGCATCTCATTCTGTATTTTGTTATTCTCCTGTTCTAAGTACTTAATGCATGTCTGATATTGTGTCTCATACAGATATTTCGGCGCCTCCATGCCATCACTGCTCACAGTAATCACTCGCGCTAACTGTTCTAGCTCTTTACAGCGATCATAGTAGTGCGAAAATCTCACTGCTACGATCACAACTGCCACCGTCACACACACAAGGACACCATATAAAATCTCCGAAACAGGGATTTTATTCATGTACATTATGGCTGCCATCATTAGCCCATTCGCCAACACTGCCGCTATCCATTTCCCATTCTCCTTGATATATGCCTTACAATAGTTCATACTTTCCATTCTTAGTCCTCATGCTATACTGATTCTAAGAGTAGATTATTTTTTTAGTCTTAATCTGCTAAATTTTATAACCTATTCCTTTTTTCGTCAAGATAAACTCACACAGTCCAATATTCTCTAGTTTCTTTCGGAGACGATTGACATTGACTGACAATGTGTTCTCATCCACATAACTGTCACTCTCCCACAGCTTTACCATCAATGTCTCTCGTGTTACAACTTTTTCTTTGTTCTCCATTAGCGCTTGTAAAATGCGAAGTTCATTTTTGGTCAACTCTACTTTTTGTGCGCCATAAACTACAGTCGCCTCTGTTATGTTCAACATAGCGCCCTTATATTCTAGCACAGTACTCTGGCCTGCAAAATCGTAGGTTCTGCGCAACATTGCCTGTATTTTTGCTGTCAGCACATCTAGATCAAATGGTTTGGGTATAAAGTCATCCCCACCCATATTGACTGCCATCACAATATTCATATTGTCAGAGGCCGACGAAAGAAAAATAACTGGCACTTTTGACACCTTTCGGATCGCACTGCACCAGTGATATCCATTAAAAAATGGCAGTTTGATATCCATAAGCACCAAATGCGGTGCTGCCTGTACAAACTCTGCTGCCACATTTGAAAAATCCTGCACCTGACAGACTTTATAGTCCCACTGTTCCAAGTGTCGCTGTAACCCATCTGCAATTGTTCTATCATCTTCCACTATAAAAATTTTGTACATACTGCTCCCATGATTCCTATTTATTTAAAATAAAAGATTGGCATCCTAGTTCTAAAAGGTAGTCGGCCCCCTACAGGAAGCAACCAGGCATGCTCATGCCGAATAGAAAGATGACTCTCTATCATTCCATCTGTAATGATTAGAATAGGCCCATTTTTGGGAAAGTCATATGCCTGTTCTAAAAGATCAATTCCTGGCTGTAAAATAGTTCCACCTCTGCCCTGTACAGCGACACGCCCCGCAATATCCTCTGGTGAGAGATATCCCACATCATAGGCCTGTGCATCACAAAACACCACACGCGCGCGAAAAACATCATGTGCGGCACAGTAACTTGCTATGGTCCCTAATGCCTTTCCAATCATTTTGGCTTCCATAGAGCCTGAGGTATCAATCACCACCCCAAAAGTCCTACTGTCTGTGATCTGTTCCTGTTTGACATACCGTGGCCGTGGGATATCTGGTGTTGCGGCCTGTCTACGACTTGGACGCGCATAACTTCTATGTGGTTCTATCGGATCAAAATAGAAATCAAACCAATTGGCAAGCTTTACATCCCACGGAATGGACGGCATTGACAATGCGCGAATCTCCTCGATTAATCCTGCTGGAATGAGTCCGCGCCCCTGCGTCTGATGAAACTCAAGGCCCTGTTGCAATGCGCTTTTGCAAAAGTCATCCATATTGGTCGATCCTATAGTATGATTCTTTGCCGAACCCCCTATGATCTCTCCTTTACCATATCCGCGCAATGTATCTAATTTTTCATACTTGCGCAGATTCGTCACCAGCTTGTCATAGACGGACTCCGCCGAAAGATTTTGGAGCGTATTGTCATACAAAAGACCATCTGATGGCATCGCACCGATCTGCATATCGTGTAACCAACTATTGATAACAAAATCACAGGCGATATTCCACAGATATGGATCTCTTCCCTGGCAGCGATTGGCATGGCCTAGCCCTGCATGCAAATATTCGTGTGCCAAAATAAAACGCCATTCTTCATCTGTATAGTGCATAGATGGATTGAGATAGATCTCTGCATCACAGACATTGATTGCAGCAACCGAAATCTCATTCTTAATACAATATGTATAATCTTCGATCAGTTTAAAGTGTGCGGCGAGTCCCCCTAGAAGCGGATAATGATTGATAAACCACTCTGACGCGCGTCTAGCAGGCGTGTCAGGTAATTGTTTTTGTCCATGTCCTCCCGCTATACTGACCGCCTGTGAAACCGAGCTTGCAAGTGCATACGCAAACTGGGTGCTATATTTATTTTTTCTGTTTCCTGTATATATAAGCGGGTTTTCTAGCCCATTCATATCCATCTGACCATCTGCAAGTGTACTAAATCGACAATCATTTTCTGGATACTGTATTTCGAGTAAATGCTGATAAATTGTGCGCTCGTCCTGTAAGCTGATGGAAAAGAAATTTGATGGATTTTCATGAAGAGACTTACCAAATTTGATATCGTGCAGAAATTTTGTAATATAGATATCACAGGCAATATTCCAGAGTCTTTTGTTGAACTGTACCTGAAAAATCTGTGTACCATCTGCCTTTTCAATGGTATATCCTGGCAAATGCTCCCTGTCAAAATGGCCAAATGCCAGATGCAAAAGACAATGAGCAATCACATATGCCCATTCGCTTGCTTCTAGTCGAATATCTTTGTTTAGATAAATTGTTCCATAGCTATCTACAAGTGCGTAGCCATCTCTTCCCAGCCGTATTCTATCGCTGACACACAATTCACCGTAAAGCTGATGAAACAAGGCATTTTTGTTGAGATGTATGATACCTTGCTCCAAAAGCTCTTCATTTTTAGTTATTTTCTTCTTATTTCTAGGCATACGATCCCCCCACCAGACGCGGCAAGTCACGCACAATCTCCAACATAAACCACTCTGGCAGGACTCTTTTGTCATCTGCCGAAATCACCATCTGTGCAATCTCATAGCTGATTGCAGAGAGTTCTTTCATCAACGCTTTTGCTCTGTATGCTAGAAACTGACCTTCCTTTCCAAGCTTATGCTTATCTTGTGGCAGTTCCTGAAGCAATCTGTCGCGAAACGCGCTGGCCAAAAAGTACAAAACATCGCGCTCTTCTGGCTTTGCTGGCCATCTGGCATCCCCTTTAATGATATCGGACAATAGATTGGTGTTGCCTAGCTGTTTGGTAAAGGCAAGAAACATACCACCATGACTTGCCGACACGCAACCATATGTGATCACACGCAATGAATCCTCTGAAATGGCATTGAATCCAGCGTTATATTCCCGTAAAGCATCGCTGAGCATATGCCATGACCGCGGTGTTGAATAGGGTTCTTCTGTTTTTGGTGGTTCTGTAAACAGATGATCTGGACGCTGACGAATATAGTCTGTCACCCAAGGGTGAATCTGGTTTTGATAAGCCCATGTCAACCATTGTGCTGGATCTGCTTTTAACTGCACATGAAACATTCGATTGACTAGTGCAGAGGACATAGTTTTGACAATCGCCGAATCTTGTGCGCGATTTCCTGCCCCAATCACAATACTCCCTTGTGGCAAATGATACTCACCTATTCGCTTCTCATGAATCAGGCTGTAAAATGCTTTCTGCACCTCCTGCGAACAAGCATTTAACTCATCTAAAAACAAGACATATGGCTCTTTTCGTGCAATCATCTTAGGTGGCAAAAACTCGGATGTCTCTCCTTTGATCTGAGGTATCCCAATAATATCTTCGGGTGCAAGCTGGCTTCCCAAAAGGGAGACACAGGGAAGTCCTACCGCGTCGGCAAAGGCTTCAACTAAAGCCGATTTTCCAATCCCAGGCGCTCCCCAAATAAACACAGGTCGAACGGGTGCAATATTAACCAAAAGTTCCAATAGTTCATTCTGTGAGACTGAAACAGGCAAATTCACAACATTCTCTCCTCTTTTTCTATGATCTGCCAAGATAGCTTCTTACATTCTACTTTTTGCTACTCACACACTACTTTTCTTATTTTTAACAAAAAGCTGCACTTCATAAGGTTGTAAAACCCCCTCTTGCTCCCCTTCTAACATAGTATACCAATCATGCAAATGATAGACTTGATCGTCGTTTGTATGATTAATCACAAACAACCAAATCTGCTTCTGATCTTCGCGCGTCATCATCTCCACACCATCCGCCGCTGTGCCTAATGTATCAACCTCGCTTTGCTTGACAAAATACATCACAAGATCTTCCATCAGCTCATGACCTGGTTCAGTACCTACATACCACGCAACACCATTTCCATATACATGTTCTGTAATTGCTGGTGATTGCTTATAAAATCCTGTCGAATATTCTGCAAGTTTCGATGCTCCTTGCAACTGTATAATGTCGCACCATTTTTCAATCTCATAGTCCTTCTTGCCATAGAGCACGCCTCCCGTTGTCCCTATCAAACAGTCATACTCCTCAATAGTGATACCACATAGTTCTCCTAGCCGTCCTGGCAATTCCATATCTGTCATACAAATATTGTTGGCATCCTTGACCCCTGTGCGCATAGTAAGTACTAAATGTCCTCCTTTTGCCACATAATCCATATAGTGCTGCTCAAGTTCTGGTGTCATCAAATATTGGAGAGGGGCAATAACCAACTTATATTTTGAGAAATCATCCAATTCTTGCACAAAATCCACAGGAATTTTCTTTTCGTAAAACGGTCGATAATACTTGCACAATTGTTCTACATAATGCAGTTGCGGATGATTGGGCTGGATATCTAGCGCATAATGCTGCCGGACATTGTGTACAATCGCCACACAAGGATTGGGCATGCTGCCTGCAAATGCCTCCATATGTTTGGCAAATGTGTGTGTGAGTGCTTTCGCCTCATTGTACATTCTACCTGGTTTTCCACTGTGTCCTAGTATTCCATGCCAATATTGCTCTGTTCCTACCGCACAAGTGCGCCAGCGGAAAAATACGATTGCATCTGCACCATGTGCCACAGACTGCATTGCCCAGGCTGCCATCTGACCAGGCTCCAAAGCCCTGCCCATAATCTCCCATCCTGCCATTCCAGACTGCTGCTCCATCATCCAAAAGGGCTTTTTCTTGTAACCTCTAATCACGTCATGCGATGCCGCAAGTTCATACTCTGGTTGGTGTGGTTGTACCTGCCAATGACCAGCAGGATAGATATCGTTGGACACAAAATCCAACAATTCACCCAGATCATAGTAATTGACTTTGTTGTCAAAACACATAAAATTGTGCGTGATAAAGTGCTTGGGACAAATCGCACGAATCAGATCTGCTTGCCACTTTGCAAAGTCCACAATCAAATCTGAACAAAAACATTTCCAGTCTAACACAGCCGAAGGATTATAGCCGGCTGCTGTGATGCGCGGCGGCGACACTTGTTGAAATCGGTTGTAACCTTGACTCCAAAAATCGGTTCCCCACGCTTGATTCAGTGTCTCTATCGTACCATATTTTCCTGCAAGCCATCTCTGAAACCACATTTTACAGGAGGCACACATGCACAGATCTGCATGAGAGTTACCAAGCTCATTGTCTATCTGCCATCCAATCACGCCTGGATTGTCGGCAAACCGGCGTGCAAACGCAGTCACAAATCGCCTGATATGAGCACGATAGGTAGCATTTGATTGACAATCATGATGCCTGCCACCAAAATACCTGCGCTTTCCCTCTCTGTCTACTGGTTGTATTTCAGGATTCTTCTCGATTATCCACGCTGGCGGGGCCGCCGTGGGAGTGCCTAGTATGGATTTGATACCATACTGATCTAACAGCGCAACTGCCTCTTCCAGCCATTCAAAGTGAAATTCGCCCTCCGCTGGCTCCATCTTAAACCATGAAAACTCTGCCATGCGCACAACCTGCACACCCATCTCTTGCATCAGTTGTGCATCCGTCTCCCACCGCTTGCGCGGCCAGTGCTCTGGATAATAATCCACACCAAACTGTATTCCCATTCCCATCCTCCATGTCGCCAACCACTCGCGATTGTATCACAGCACAAATGATCTCTTGTCATAACAACTGCATTTTTATATCAATCTCCTACGTTACAAACTGTACCACTGCCGATATCACCACAATCACTAAACCAACACCTGCTAAAATAGAGGGCTTCAACCACTTTTTCTTAGCTATCTGTGGCAATGAATCCAGCACAAAATACAAGCCTGTAAACAATACAAACACATACAATGGCAAGCCTGCAATCCATGCACTGCCTGCTCCTATTAACATACAGGCAAGCAGGCTGATATCCGCACCGACAAGCGCGATAAACGCCGCCTTCTTGATCTTCTCTCCCATAGCTTCCCTCATTCCTATATTGCCTTTTTGTGACAGATGTATTTACCACACTTGACTGATATATTTATCAATCTCTGCAAGTACTTCTGGTGTCTCCCAAAATGCATTGTGTTCAATCTCATCAATCGTCACAAAATTGCAACCTTTTTCATATTTTTCAAACAGTTTCTTCGCACTCTCATATGGCACTACTTCATCCGCCTTAGATGCTATGATCAACGGCTTGACTGCCACATCTTTTGCATCATTTACCACCTTCATCTTAAAGGCTACAAGTGATCGAAACGGACCATGAAAAATATTGAAATAGTGATTATATAAATCATAGCCACTCGCATAAGGTGCCATCAAGACCAGCCCCAATGGCTGCCGCTGCGATGCTACATAGTTGGCTACCCCTGTACCCAAACTGTATCCTACAAGCATCACGCCACTGACATCTTTTCGCCCTGTCAGATAATCATACGCCAACACCCCATACTGCTTTATATTCTTTTCTGAGGTGACGCCTTCACTAGTGCCATAGCCAGGATAATCTAAACAGACAATATTCCATCCATCAAAGACTGCGCGTTCTTGATCGTTCTCTAATAATCTAAGAATACGATACGACGCATCTTCATAGTTTCCTCCAAAGTACAGAATTGCCGGAGAATGATCTGGAGCATTGTGCAGAAACCACCCTGTCATTGTACCATAATTAGTCTCTACACAAAGAGGCTCTACCACATCCTCTCCATACTGCTCAAGTGCTCGCTGTGCTTTCTTGTCATGCACAGTCTGAAATAAGAGTGCTGGAGCTATTGCAGAAATTGCTGTGCTAGAGAAGGCCAACAGCGCAAATAGAATAAACAATCCCTCTGCCACCATTCTTTTGTCCGATCCTATTTTTTCCATGATAATATCTATGGCACTATCAAATAGAAGTTTTAGAAAAAATAGAACGATGGTGGCAC
>CAJUHQ010000015.1 GCA_910586095.1 uncultured Lachnospiraceae bacterium
ACTTAATAGTTCTTAGGTAGTGTCTTTTGCTGCCTTAGAACTATTTTTCACACTAACTCCCATTTGCCCGCCTCTGCGGGCACTCCAATCAAGATGTGTGAAATTTTATATTTCACACTAACCTCCATGAGTTCTTCTTAATAGTTTCCTTTTAGTAACTATAGCACAATAAAGTGCTTACTTTACATTTCCTCCTTACAGATATAGTATAATCTTACAAGCGACAGAAAACAAGTCGCAGATAAGTAGATGTATAAAGGAAAAAGTAAAAGATTTTTTACACTCAAGTTTGTGTCTGCGCTGCTATCGCAAATTTGGGAAGCTCAGAAAGCAGGGCAGAAATGAGGAGAATATAAAAGTTGCAGTGGTTTGTGCAAATGGTAAAGTTGATTGCCTTGCAAACAGATACAAAAGATCAATCAAAAACTATTTTCACATACATGCAAAAGCACACAAGGAGGAATTGTCATGACACAGAAAGAGCGATGTATTTTTCTGATAGAGTACTTAAAAAAAGAAGAAAGTAGATTGAATGATATAGAGATTCCTGAAAAGATCGAAGCACAAAAACAGTTGCTTCGTGCTTTGATGAACATTCGCCCTGCAAGGCCCATTTCAGAAGAGTTTTTAGCAATACAAGATGCATATTTACAGGAAGAACAGAACAAAAAAGGAGTAGTGTTCTTGTCAGAACTATCACAAATACAAGCGGGAATCTATCTGTGGAAAGGAGATATTACAAGACTTTCTGCGGATGCTATTGTAAACGCAGCAAACAGCGCTATGTTAGGATGTTTTGTTCCTTGTCATGGATGCATAGACAATGCCATTCACTCAGCAGCAGGCATACAACTTCGTCAAGAATGTTTTCAGATAATGACACAACAAAAAAAGCCACAGCCAACAGGAGAGGCAAAAATTACAAAAGCGTATAATCTTCCCTGTAGTTATATTCTACACACAGTAGGCCCAATAATTGCCCAATCAGTTACTCAAAAAGACTGTGATTTGTTGGCAAAATGTTATCGCTCCTGCCTAGAACTTGCGGTTTCTTATCAGCTCCAAAGCGTTGCATTTTGTTGTATTTCTACAGGGGAATTTCACTTTCCTAGCAGTAAGGCAGCAAAGATAGCTGTTCAAACTGTACACTGCTTTTTAAAGGAAAATCAAACAAAATTGGAGGTGGTTTTTAATGTGTTCAAAGACAGCGACTATGAGATTTACAGACAATTACTGGAATAATATAAAAAGGCTCAAAAAGGAAATAGATACAGCAGATGCCATTGTAATTGGTGCAGGAGCTGGACTTTCTATCTCTGCTGGATTTACGTATTCAGGTAAGCGCTTTGAAGAAAATTTTTCGGATTTTATCGAAAAATACAATGTTTCTGACATGTATTTAGCAGGTTTTTATCCTTATGAAACACTAGAAGAGTACTGGGCATATTGGAGTCGATACATTGCAATCAACCGCTATGAAAAAGCTCCTAAATCTGTCTACAATGATCTATTATCGCTAGTTCAGGAGAAGGAATATTTTGTTTTGACAACAAATGTCGATCATTGTTTTCAAAAAGCAGGATTTGATAAGAAGAGATTATTTTATACACAAGGAGATTATGGTTTGTGGCAATGCTCAAAACCTTGTCATAATCAGACATATGACAATGAAATAGTAGTAAAAGAAATGGTGGACAAACAGCAAGATATGCGTATTCCATCACAGCTTATTCCATATTGTCCTGTCTGTGGTGCGCCTATGACAATGAATCTGCGAGCAGACCATACTTTTGTGGAAGATGAGGGATGGAATGAAGCATCCAATCGATATCAAACATTTGTGCACAACTATCAAAAAATGCATGTGTTATATCTAGAATTAGGAGTAGGAGCAAATACCCCAGGAATTATCAAATATCCATTTTGGCAGATGACAGCACAAAATCCAAAGGCCATTTATGCTTGTGTTAATTATGGAGAGGCTGTCTGTCCCAGAGAGATAAAGAAGCAGTCTATTTGTATTAATGAGGATGTTGGTACAGTACTAAGTCGCTTTTATTAGCAATATGTTAATCATTTTATCATTAGAATACATTGACTTTGTGATTGCATAGCATCATAATAAAACTATAAGAAAAGACTATAGTTTACTAAAATATAAAGCGAGAACAACGCAGTAGGTATCAAAAGGCAAGTATAGTTTAATGGACAGAATAACCTACTGTAAAGAAAACTTAATATAACTTTTAAAGGCTAGTTTACGGAGACGTACTAAGTTTTACGCTGGAGATTTGAGATTTTGTGGAGCGCAAGCATGGAGGTTTGTATGGAAAAAATAAATCGAGAAGATATGTTGGAATTAACTAGACGAATGACTATAAAACGTAATTGTTTTAGTAGGATTGCAGGAGCATATTTAGATAAAGAAGGATTTGTGGATGGAACATTTCATAAACACTTTCAGAAGCTTTCAACAAAAGATCAGCAGCGCAATTTGGACATTGCAAAAGCAATTTTGTTTGCGGATACCAACATACAAGTTAAAGAACATATATTTGAAGAGAAAGACAGAAAGCCTGGGAGTGTGTGGCAGATGATGATGGCCCTAAGAGAGTGTGAATTAAAAAATGATGCGATGCTAGATATTTTTTATGAAGTTTTTGGAGAGAACTATCAATCAAATAGTGATTATGCAGTATATTTCTTTTATGGAAATTATGATGTGCCATTAAAAGCAAAAGACAAAGAAAGTTTGTGGGAATCGGAGGAGGTGTATCGCTTTCTGATCTGTGCAGTTTGTCCAGTAAGCGGGGATTATGAGCCAGGAGAACCAGAGTGTGGATTTTTGTTTCCTGCCTTTAAGGAGCGAAGTAGTGATACATATCGAGTCAATATTTTTGAGGCAGATAACAATAAGTCCTATTCAGGGGTTTTGGAGAAAATATTGTTTTCACACAAATAAATAGGAACCGTTTCACAACAAAAAATAGGTGTGAAGTACAAACAGAAATTTTTGGACAATTCATGATACAGAAGGGCAATTTTTCTGAAGACGAGAGTTGTGTGTGGTGGTATAATCAATAAAAAGCAGACAGTAGAAATAAAATTAGATTAGCCAAAGGAGGATTTATATGAAAGGTATATCACTGACCGACAAAGTGCTTTTATATATTGAAAGCAATCTGCACAACGATCTGACAATAGAAAAAATAGCCCGCGAGTTGAACTATTCAAAATTTTATATAGCACGAACATTTAAGGAGTGTACAGGATATACAATATATAAATATATTCAAGGTAAGAGACTACATGAGGCGGCTCAAAAGTTAGTAGAAACCAGTCAGCCAATTGTTGAGATTGCGCTCGAGGCGGGATATGGCTCCCATCAGGCATTTACACAGGCTTTTCACAACACATATCAATGCACTCCACAAGAATATCGAAAAGCAGGAGTATTGATTCTACATGAAAATAGGATCACTATAAAAAACCCTGCAAAGATTCAGATGTTTTCTTGTGGCAGAATTGAAAATATGTGCGCTGCCTAAAGCTGTTTACAGTGGAAATTGTATGTGGGAAAATGGCAACAATTTGATCGTTTGGATAGGCGGCAAACCTGTTTACAGTGGAAATTTGTGACTGAGGACAATGACATAGTATTCGCAGATCGAGAAAGGAACATGGATAATGCTATGAGTTTTATACCTTATGTAGTAGAACAGACAAGCAAAGGAGAGAGAAGTTATGATATCTATTCTAGACTTCTCTCAGATAGAATTGTGTTTCTAGGAGAGGAAGTCAGTGATGCATCGGCAGGGCTGATTATAGCACAAATGCTTTTCCTAGAGGCACAAGATCCGAAAAAAGATATTCAATTTTATATCAATAGTCCAGGGGGTTCAATCTCCGCAGGCTTTGCAATCTATGATACTATGCAATATATACAGTGCGATGTATCGACAATTTGTCTGGGATTAGCGGCTAGTTTTGGCGCGTTTTTGCTAGCAGGTGGAACAAAGGGAAAGCGTATGGCATTGCCAAACGCAGAAGTTATGATCCACCAACCTGCCATTCATGGACAAGGTGTACAAGGACAAGCGACAGATATTCAGATTGTGTCTGACCATATTCAGAAAAATAAGCAAAGATTAAATAGAATTTTAGCAAAAAATACTGGGAAAACTGTGGAGGAGATTGAACAGGCCACAGAAAGGGATTATTATTTATCGGCGAAAGAGGCAGTGGAGTTTGGATTGATTGACAAAGTTCTTACAAGACTCAATGAAAAAGGTATATCAGATTAGACAATTATAAGGTTGCACCATATAGAAAGAGGCTGTATAATACTCTTACATCTCGCAAAAGTTGAACAAAAGTGATAAAATAGCAGTATCCTAATAATACTTAGGCTAGAAGTATTAGCATGAGGATGCAAAACGTAAAAAGGAGATAAAGAGTATGGGAACGATTCATGTAATGCCAAATGCAATTTATTTTGAAAGAAGGGATGAGATTGCCTTAATCGAGCCCTATGGCCCTAATTGTATTCGTTTTCGGTCTACCAGAAACCGTGTGATTTCACAGGAGAATTGGACATTGCTTGAACCACACAAGGCTACGGATGTGTCTACATCAGGGGATAGTTATAGGGCTAAGCTGCGCAATGGTTTAGTGGAGGTCGAGGTCAATGCTGGGGATGGCTGGCCTATTTTTGAGGTGACATATTCCAATGCTCAAACGGGAAAAACATTGTTGCGCTCAAAAGAGGAAGGAGATTATGTCACACGTTATGACCATGTAGCGGGAGACTTATACACTGTGAAAGCCATTTTTGAAAGCAACGAAAAGGAACATCTCTATGGACTTGGACAAGAACAGCAGGATTATTTTGATCGAAAAGGCTGTGCGATAGAGCTTTGTCATCGCAATACAAAGTCTACGATTCCAGTGCTTTACTCATCGCTAGGATATGGATTTTTGTGGAATAATCCAGCGCCAGGACGCTGTGAGACAACTAAAAATCATACATTGTGGTGTGCCGAGCAATCCTATCAAATTGACTATTTGTTTTTTGTGGGAGAGACTCCGGCAGATTTGATACATACTTATTGTGAGTTGACTGGATATTCGCCACGGATACCAGAGTGGGCGTTGGGATTTTGGCAGTGCAAGTTGCGTTATGAGAGTCAGGAAGATTTATTAGAAGTTGCAAGGGAATACAAACGCAGAGGAATTCCAATTGATGCGATTGTGATTGACTATTTTCATTGGACACAGCAAGGGGAGTGGAAGTTTGATCCGACATATTGGCCAGACCCTGATGCAATGTGTGAAGAACTGCGCGAGATGGGGATTGAGCCAGTAGTATCCATATGGCCAACCATTAATCCAGCTAGTGAAAATTATCAAAAAATGAGTGAATCTAACATGTTGATTACGAATGAGAATGGTCAATATGGAATGTTTGAGTTCTATGGGCAGCAGGCATTTTTTGATCCAACTAATCCAGAGACAAGAACATTTGTATGGGAACGGGTCAAAGAAAATTATTACCAAAAAGGAATTCGTACCTTTTGGTTAGATGAAGCAGAACCAGAGTTTCGCCCACAGCAATATAAAAATATGCGTATGTATGCGGGCAATGGTGGACAAACAGCTCTATTATATCCATTTTACTATGCAAAATTATTCTATGAGGGACTACAAAAAGAAGGGGAAAAAGAAACAATTGCGCTGACTAGAGCAGCGTATATTGGAAGTCAGCGCTTTGCTGTAAGTGTGTGGAATGGGGATATTCCATCTACGTTTGAGGCGTTGAGACAAAGTATTGTCAGCGGACTTTCTATGGGCTTATGTGGAATTGCGTGGTGGAATTCTGACATTGGCGGTTTTCACTCAGGAGAGATTGAGAGTGAATATTTCCAAGAATTAATTGTTCGTTGGTTCCAGTTTGGCGTGTTTTGTCCTATTATGCGTTTGCATGGTTCTAGAAAAAGACCAGCAAATTTTGTTCACCGTCATCCCGACATTATTGAACCGTCTGGTGCAGACAATGAGATTTGGAGTTTTGGAGAAAGAAATTATCCGATTTTAAAGCAATTGATCGAGTTGCGTGAACGGTTGCGTCCTTATCTAGTGACATTGATGGAAGAAAATTGCAAAACAGGTGCTCCTGTTATGCGCCCAATGTTTTATGAGTATCCAGAGGATGAGAATTGCTATAGTTTACAAGATCAGTACTTGTTTGGTTCAGATATTCTCGTTGCTCCTATTTATTGCCAGGGGCAGACGATGCGAAAAGTATATTTACCACAGGGAAGTTGGATTTTGACAAAGGATGGTAGCAAACATTCTGGTGGCTGGGTAGAAGTACATGCTACTATAGAAGAATATATTGCCTTTGTGAAGGAGAATAGTACAGTACTTGAGGCGTTTGGCAGATAGGATAGTGAAAAAATACAGGCGTAAAATCGCCTGTATTTTTTGCTTAAATGTGAAGATATTCATGATGAAGGTAGGAATACTAAAAAGCTTAGTAATAGAAAGATATGAGGCTCTATGTTGTTTAAGTTATAGCTTAAGCCCATAAGTTTCTATTGTCTTTGAAGAGTTAAATAGTGGTACAGAGGTGGTATATAACTCTTGAATGTAGTCGCCGTCAGACATAGTTGCAAAAAAGAGAATATCCTCTCTTTGACAATGATTATTATGAAAAATTTCATCAGGAAGTTGCTTAATATTTTTTTCAAGAACTGTGAGTAAAGCTTGTGCAAATGCCCATTTTTCATCTGATTTCTTGCAAAAGTCAATAGTTTTACAAGAGTCAACAATTTCTACAACAGGTTGATAAAGAAACTCTGGATAAAGAGCCTGTTGCCAATTATAATATGAGTCAATATCAGTGGTATTATTCCAACACAGATAAAAGCCATAGAAATCATCTGTAGTGATAAAACCAATAGAACAAGGCGTTTGTCCTTTAGTTGTTCGTAAGATTTCGTCAATAGAATCTGTTAAGTATTTAGAACAATGTTTATCAAAATTTTCAAATAAAGTTGGATTCATTGGTTGCCTCCTATTTACACATTGCTTTGCTATTTTTCAATAATTGAACGTAAAAGTTTAGGCCAATGGGTAAAAATTCTAAAATTTCTCAGTATTTCTATAATTGCTTTTTTCAACAATCGTAGTGGTGCTTCGGTATCTTTTTCTTTGGACAGATTATAATTTTGATCCATGTTCAGTCTGCATTTTTTTGGGGGTGATTTCTTCCTTGGAAAGTAACACGACACACTCGACATGTATATCAAATTAAAATATATCCTCATAAAACCATAGAAATATCGTTACTAAAACACACATAAAGTAATTATATTGTAAACATTTAGTTTTTGTTTGGATTTGATGTTTAAAAATCAACATTAACTGTCATTCTCTTTTATTTTTGTAAAAAATAAATATAAAGCTAAAGTACCCCAATAACAACTATTATATTTTATCACTGTCTGCCATTTTATCAAATTTTGTTATAGCTTGATCTAAATGTTCAAATGCCAATTTTCTTGTTATCATATATGCAATAACCTCCTCCGCAATTTCTTTTTGTACTTCTTTATTTATTTCTGGAATTAAAAATTGCTTAAAATACTTCTCTGTTATAGAAGACATAATTGCTCCTGAAGACATTTGCTCTATGAATAAATCATAATATTTTGATCTAAAAATCAAATAAAGAACTTCTGGCAAATAATTTTTGTCTCTAATTACATAAAACCCTGTTGAAGCTACTAAATTATCTTTTTCGCTATTTACTATAGCTACTTTTTCTTTCGATCCTTTTAAACTACTGACAATGACATCTCCTTTTTGTACTTTTCGTTTTGCCCTATCAGGTAATCTATATGCTTCCAAGCTTTCAGGTTCTTTAATTATACCACTTCTATCATCTATATCAGAAAGTGTAATATAATTAAAAACTTCTTGAGATTTCTGTGGCTTAATTTCTTCTTTAATATATGAGATTGTTTTAAATTGATATCCCTCTTCTTTTAACTCATTAACAAGGTTAGTCCATCTATTTTCAAAATACTCCACATCAAATCTTTGAGCAAATCGATTTGCCTTTACTTTTTTCACAAAAGACATCACTTTTTCATTTTCATCTATTTTATGGCTCAATGTATCATTAAAAATATATTTAGCATTTTCAAAATGTGTATTAGATTCATCCATTAATTGATAAAATAATTCCCAACATGTGGAAATCTGATCTTGAAAATCCTGACTATATATTGGCACTCGTATCCCCGCCACTTTATCTATTGTTAAATGTGGCTGTCCTTGAGCAGATCTTGTTCTAATCAATTCGTTTTTTCCATGTTTTGATTGTAAATAACTAGCTAAATATTCTCCTTGTATGTTGGCATTTTTCATGCTAATACATAAAACATCTCTACAAGTCCCATATTTATCATAATAATCTGGAACTAATGCTGCTTCACCTATATACTCTCCACCCTTAGTTATTACAACATCTCCTGATTTAACTCGCTTTATACTAGATGACAATTCATCAAGTATTTCTACACTTAAAAAAACCGTTTTATCAAAATCTAATAAACCATTTCTCACATCTGTTACTCTAATAAATGGTTCATACTTTCCATTTCCAAGTTCTCCTTTACTTGAATAATATGGAACAATAGATGGATAAAATGCACTTGCTGTAATGTTATCTCTTCCTACACACTCTTTAATTGTTCTAATTTCATGAAATTCACTTAATTCCTTCCTTGGAGACCAAAAGTGATAATCCATTCTAGAAATCAAATTAATAGCTTTCATATTCTTTACATATATTTCCATAAAACTCACCATAAAATTGATTTATTTTTAAAATAAAATTCGTCCCATGCCTCTAATAGTTCTGGTATATCTGAATCAACAACCGCATTTTTTTGTATTTCTATTTCATTGGTTTCATCAATAATATCTCCATTCTTATCTATCAGATCACCTTTCTCATTTCTTTTATATTGCACTTTTCCTCTTACATCATAACCTATTTTTTGTAATTTCCCAAAGAATACTGGATATTCTTCTGGTACAATGCCGTTAGATGGTTTTATACATATTAATACACTAGATTTTGGTCCTGCTCCAAAAGGTATAAACGTATGTGCAGGTAAACTAATTACCCCTACTACTAACATTCTCTCTATCATCCATTGTCTAACATATTCTAACGTTTGATTACTTAAATCCCCGTCTGGCAAAACAATTCCCATTCTTCCTCCTGGTTTCAAGAGATGAAAGCATCGTTCTATAAAAAGTACATCTGGTATTTGTCCATCGCCTTTTTTCTTACCGCCAAGCATATTTTTCTCAATTTTATCTGTTATTTTATATATACCTGTATCTTGTTCTTTTTTCCATCTATAACCTAAATCATAATTTTCTAATATATCTTTTCTACTGATCTTTCCTTTTGAGCCGAATGGAGGATTTGTAAGAATTACATTGCAACATTCTTCTTTTATTCTACCTGTCTTTGCCTGCAACTCAGATAAATTAATTAAAGAATTTTCTGTAAATATTCCTGAGTGGCCATCATCAACCATGATCATATACATTTTTGCAATCTTAGTTAGATTATTATCAAAATCAGTTCCCAAAATATTTTTTCCAGCTAAATCCTTAATCTGACTTGCCACAAGCATTTTTTCAACTCTAGTTAATTCTGAATCTTCTTTTACAGTTCCGTTACTATCTACATATCCTAATCTATGTTTAATGCAATTCCTAAACCAATTAATTGTACTTACAAGAAATCCGCCAGAACCACATGCAGGGTCATATACTGTGTCTTTAGTTGGCGCTGGCTTAATAATATTAACCATCATATTTTTAATTGGATCTGGTGTAAAATATTGTCCTGCGTCACCTCTAAAATAATTATTGATAAATGCTTGAAATGCTTCTCCCTTAACATCTGTATATAAAAGACTCAAATATTCTAATTCAGAAACGACATATGCAACCTGTTCTTCTAAAAGTTCTATTTCCTCTTTTCCTGAAAAAACATCTGAAAATAGTGCAGACCTTTTTACTTCTTCAAACATATCAAACAATCTTTTCCTAAAAGAAGCCGACTCACCATTTTTTAATATTTCCTCTTCTTCTAGATCACTTATATAAAATTTGCACTCATCATCAAATGTTTTTTCATCATACATTTTAATAAAAATTAAATAAAGCATCTGATTAAATACTCTTGTTTTATCAGAACTTTGAGTATTTGCATATATGTTATTATGAATTTTTTTAAATTTTAGTTGTAGATCTGTTGCAGGCTTTAATTCCGTTTTCAAAATTTTCTTTTGTCCATAATATTCTCCGTACCTTGGCAAATATAATTTAGGTTTATAGCCATATTTTGTTGGTTTTGTTCTTTCCCAATATTTTATATTTTCTCCATTAGTCCAAACAACTATGGAAGCTGTTGTACAATTTCCGTAGCTTTTTACTTGTACTTCTCCAACCTCGTTTTTAGGTTGTTTACATTCAACAATGATATATATATCATCATAATTTTTTTTCGCGTCCTTATAAATTACTATATCTGCTCTTTTAGGTGTACCAGTTACTACATCAGTAACTTCTGATATACCACTTTTTATATGTACTTCTGTTGCCATATTCTCAATCGGATACCCATATTCTTGATGTAATACTTTAAGATAATTTTGTCTAATAACTTCTTCTGGTTTATGTGTCGTATCAATTTGTTTTCCAGTTAAGTAATCCTTAATAATATTATCGCTCATTGGGGAATATCTCCTTTATATTTTGAATCATTAGATTTTATCATTAATTAATTTCATTATAGGATAATAGTTTTAACATTTTTCTTATCTTTAGTTTCGCTAAAAATTAATTCCTTATCATATTAAGAAAGAAGTAATTTATTGTAGCCTTTAAACTCAGATCAATCCAAAACATTTAAATGTCTTTTTATCACTTCCACCTTCTCCGTCATCGTTTGTTTCAACTCTTCTATTGCATTAGGAGTAAGGAGCATCATACATCAATAGTCCTAAATCTCTTTTTACCTCTGTGATATGTACTTTCAAGCCATACTTCACTTATATGTACTCTTTAATCATCTTGTAGGTAACCTGCGCTGTCGACTTATATGCTGGGTTCTCTTGGCAATATTATCAAGCGGCACTTTGCCTTTGTACTTACCTTCACAAAATTTCGTTTATGTGTTGATTACGCTATTAGATTTGTGGGAAAGTAACACGACACACTCGACATGCACCGTGTGCGGGAATAAGTCCACAGGGCGGAGGCGATCAATGTGATAGCCATTTGTACATAAATATTTTAAGTCGCGTGCTAGTGTGGCACTGTCGCAGCTTACATAGACAATACGTTTGGGTGCCATTTTTATGATAGTGGCAAGGCATTGGTCATCACATCCTTTTCTGGGCGGATCTACGCAAATCACGTCTGCATAAATCCCCTCTCTATCATAAAGATCGGGCAGTATTTCTTCTGCCTTTCCTACATAGAAAGTTGCATTGTGTATATTATTGCGCGCAGCGTTTTGTTGTGCGTCTAGCACAGCTTGTTCTACACGTTCAACCCCATAAACATGTTTGGCCTTTCTGGACATAAAAAGGCTTATAGTTCCGATTCCGCAGTATAGATCCCACACAGTTTCAGTTCCTGTTAATCCTGCATAATCTACAGCTATACTATAGAGTTTTTCTGTTTGAATAGGGTTGACTTGATAAAAGGAATGAGGGGATATGGCAAAGCAAATACTATCCCCATAAGATAAATATTCTTCATTACTTTTTTTGATGGAGTCTTGAATAAGTGGCACTTTATCTACATGTATATCCTTATCATTGCGCATAGAAAGCAAATCAGTGATAGTATCTTTTCCCCATAATAGACAGACTTTTTCACCCATAATCACATTTGTTTTTTGCTTATTAATATTGATAGAAATACTTACAATTCCATCAATTTTTTGTAAGAGTTTAACCAACTTATCCGCTTGCGGAAGAGTATCTGCATTAATGATAATACAGACCATAATTTCTCCTGTGGCAAAACCTTTTTTTAGTAAAATGTGTCTTATAATTCCTTGGCCAGTCTGTTCGATATAAGGTGAGATTCCATTTTCTCTCATATAAGTCAAAATAGTTTCTAGAATTATTTGGTTTTCTTTGACGCCTAGAAGACAGTCTGTATTTGCTATGATATCGTGTGTTCTTCCGGCATAAAAACCTGTCACAAATTGGCCATTTTTATCGATTCCTACTGGGAATTGAGCCTTATTTCTGTAATGATATGGTGATTGCATACCTACGATTGGTTCCATTGCTTGATTGATTTGATCTAGTAAAAAACCACCGATTCGTACTAAATTGTTTTTGACTTTTCTAGTCTTAAATGCAAGCTGTGCGGTGTAGGTAAGTGCTTGTATCTGACAACCTCCACATTGCCTGTGAACGTTGCACAGTGGGGTGGTGCGATCAGAAGAAGGTACAAGGATATGAAGAAGTTTTGCATAGGCATATCCTTTTTTTACCTTCATAATTTTTGCTTGTACTTGATCGCCGATGACAGCATCTTTTATAAAAAAAGTAAATCCGTCTATTTTTCCGATTCCTTCGCCGTCTGTGCCCATGTCTTCGATGAGCACAGTAATCAAATCATCCTTTTTATAATTCACATGCATCCTCGTTTCTACCCAATATCGGTTCTTCTAAGATTGGATTCAAACAATCGATTGAAGCCAAGCCAGCCCGTTTCTTGTGATGATTCTAATAGTTCTGTGAATGTCTCTATTTTTGCATCGGTATTGTCTGCATAGCACAGTGCAACTGCCTCGACAATCGCAGGTTTTTTTGGTGATCCAAATTCATATTCACCGTGATGAGCAAGAATACAATGTTTTAATTCCATTTCAAGTAGAGTTGGAAATCCTTGAATTTGTCTAATTTTTTCAACAAGCATTTCGGAACCCATAACAATATGTCCTAGAAACTGTCCTTCAGAGGTGTAATCGTTTGTTGGAAAAGCACTGATTTCTTTAGTTTTTCCAATATCATGACAAATAGCGGCTGTCAAAAGCAAATCTCTTTTTAAAATAGGGTATGTTGTACAATAATAGTCGCACAATTTTGTGACACTTAGAGTATGTTCTAGCAGTCCGCCAATAAAACCGTGATGTACTGATTTTGCCGCAGATGCTCTTTTAAAACGTTCTGCAAAAGCTTTATCTTCCACAAAAAACTTTTTAAGAAGTGTTTTTAAGTATGTATTTTCTATACTTTCTATGATTTTGACAAGTTCTGCATACATATCATCTAAATTCTTTTTGCTGACGGGCATATATTCTCTTTCGTCATATTCTCCATTTTCACATCGACGCACGCGTTTTACATTGACTTGCAATGCGCCGTTAAAGCTTGTGATATCGCCGTAGACCTCAATATAGTCCATTGCGCCAAAATCTGCTATTCCTGCGTTGTTGGGGTCCCAGATTTTGGCGTCGAGTGTTCCTGTCTTGTCCTGCAAAATCACATTGTCATAGCTTTTGCCATTTTTCGTCACCGCAGAGCTTTTAAATTTACAAAAATAAATGTCAAAAACGCGGTCGCCATCCTTGTAATCTTTGATATACTTCATTGTAGAATCTATCCTTTCTTGCTGTTTTTGTGTCAATTATTATTTCATATCACATATAATTTTTAGTGTTTAAATTACTCTAGTATCTCTGCTTGTATCATAAATCTCATTTCCTCATACTCATCAACATTTGCCCTGCGCACAATAATGCGGACGCCTCTTTCTGGAGATGTATTTCGCAATGCCTCCATATAGTCGGACGCATTTTTGATTTCCTGAGCCCCTACTTGGACTAAGATATCACCTTTTTGAATACCATTTTTCATGGCAGGCGAATCCATATCAATATTAAAAATGTAAGCGCCTTGAGGCAAGCCCAGATCATTTCTGGTCTGAGCACTAATATCTTGCGCATAGATGCCAAGGTAGGGAATATCTTCTCCGTTAGACAACTTTGTGATCACGCCCTTTAGTTCTGTGATTCCAATGGCGGATAAAAGATTTTTGGTATCACTGTTATTGTGGCTGTTGTCAATGATTCCAATGATTTCTTTATCCATATTTACTAAAATGCCGCTGGGATTTTCACTGGCATAAATATCGGTAGTAATTAGTTGATATACATTATCAGCCATATAGATATTGTTTCCGCTGGAAGTGAGCATCCCATAACATACACTGTCCTGGTATCCAAATATATTGCCTACAGCTATTACAGGGGTTCCTGTGATCCTAGAGGATGCCGAACTACCTAGTGACGCTACAGACACACAGCCTAATGTTGCATTTGTAATATATTTTAAATCGACGGCCAACACAGCCAAATCCGTATTTTTTTCATATTTTTTGATGGATGCATCCGCACTAAATCCATTACAAAAGCGGATGCGAATGGTTTGGGCATTGTCGAGTGGTGATTTTTTGCTTAGTATCAAAAGCTCGCGATTGTTGTTTGCGATAATGACTCCTGCCGTAGTTCCCTCGCTTTGGTATGGATTATTGAACCAGTCCACATCAGAGTGCACAGCAGTGACGGTTACCATGCTAGAGGCCACTTCACGATAAACTTTGTACAGCTCTTCAAATTGAGTCTGATATGGTTTTAAAGCTTCTATAGAATCGGTATCAGTATTCTCGGTGCTCACATCAGTCTCTAGTTCTGTGTGAGATACATCTTTTGATGGATCAAGAAAGGTGGTTTCCTGTGTTGATTCTTCCTCCTTGGAGGAGTGTGAAGAGGAGCGTTCAGGTTCATCATGTTGATTAGTATCGTTTTCTGTGGATGGTGGTGTATCATCATTTTCGGGTTGTTGTTTGGTTTCTTCTTCGGATTGATTTACGGTGGTTCCTTCTGTCAACATATCTTCTGGAAGCATCTCATTTTGTTCTTGGGGAAAGGTTACAATCTCTGGTTCTTCCTCGGGATATAGCCAGTTGTTGAGTACAGGTTCCAACAATAAAAAAGACAAACATGCAAGAAGTCCAAATAAAACTGCCATTGATGCAGTAATAATGGTTCTTCTAAGAAGCTTTTTTTTATTGATAGGGCGCTCCTTAATCTTTTCCTGCAAGAATTCAAAATCATTGGCGGCTTCGTGCTGTTGTATTTCTGTACTTTGCAAATTTTCATTTTTATTCTGATTATTTATCAATATATTAATCCCCCTATCACTTTTAACAGTTCAAATAGTGATAAACTATGTTGCCTTTTGTATGTATTATTGTAAGCTAGGAAACTGTGTTCTTATTTGAGGAAATGCAATGACAGTGCATGGAGCACAGATGTGTTCTCCAATGTGTTTTTCCATCCAAATTATATCATACCAACGTTCAAATTTGTATCCGCATTGTCGAAATCGGCCAGCTAATTTATATCCAACATGCTCATGAAAATGTACGCTATCTTTTGTCAAATATTCATCATCATTGTCTAAATATGCGATACAGGCATTTAGATTCAGGACATTTTGTGCGGCCAAAATAGTCTCTAATGTTTTGTAAAGATTTTTTCCGATTCCTAATTGTTTTTTATCTTGTCTAACATAGATAGTGACTTCAACTGCCCAGTTGTAGGCAGCCTGTTTTCTAAATATACCTGCATATGCATAGCCTACAATTTGTTCATTTTCTGTGGCAACTAGATAAGGATATTTTGTTAGTATATGGTTAATTTTGTTTGCAAATTCTTCCACAGTTGGCACGATATGTTCAAATGTAATGGCAGTATTTTCCACATATGGCGCATATAGTTCTAGCAATTTCTGTGCATCAGACGGATTGGCTATTCTGATACTAATCTGTTCTTTGTGCATTTTTACAGCTCCTTTCCTTGGTTGAGTGTTGTATAAAAGTTTCTTTTTCTATATATAAAACACTTGGATAAAAATGCAGTAAAGCAAGCAGGGGAGCAATGTGACAAATAAAGAAAAATTGCCCTACTTGATTGTAGATAGATTGTTAAATGAAATCTCTGTGACAATCACAAACAATTATATCACTGAAATCATATAATCACAATTATTTTTGGAAGTATATAATGTGAAATTAAAATTTCCCATATCCTGATTGAAGAGCCTGCAAAAGCAGGCAAATGGGAGTTAGCGCGAAAAGTACTTCTAACCGTTTGCAGCAAAGGCTGCTTCACGGAGAAGTACTAAGTTTCGCTCCGAAAAACGCCACCCCCAGGCGTTTTTCATTATAATTTGAAGAATTTGCAAAAGCAGGCAGATGGGAGTAAGTGTGAGAAGAGTTTCTAACTGCCTGTGGCAGTTTCTGCTCACAGCAAGGGCTGTTTCGCAGAGAAACTCTAAATCTCACACCGCGAAAAGTACTTCTAACTGCCTGTGGCAGTTTCTGTTTGCAGCAAAGGCTGCTTCACAAAGAAGTACTAAGTCTGGATAACAGACTTTTTTCATGTCGGAGATTGGAGAGCCTGCAAAAGCAGGCGGATTGGAGTTAGAGCAGTTTATTATATTTTTTTAGACTGACAATAAATTGTGATTGCCTGTCTTGCAAATTCGGCGGTTCCATCGCCTCCAACTTTGTCAATATTTTGCTTCATGCGCTCATCACATACATACGTCTGGCCTAGACTATTTAAAATATGGTCTGTACAATTATAATAATTTTCAGAGATAAACTGTTGCAATTTTTTGACATTTTCCTGCACAATCTTTTCAGCAGGATGTACATTGCGAAGGGAACCAAATTGTGCAAATAAAGAGAGTAATTTGTCACCTGTTAGGTGAAGTTCTTCGTCTGTCTTTGTTCTTGTTTTTTGTGTGTATTCCTCATATGCTTTGGTAGAACCCCATCTTTTCTTGACTTCCTCTTCATACTGAGTAATTTCTGTTTTGTTAAAAGCGTTAAAATCCATTTGTTCCACTCCTTTTGCTTGGATTTCTCGGGCGAAAGAGATCAGTTGGTCAATATGCTTTCGCCGAAATTCTAGTAATGTAATTTGTTGTTGCAATGCTTCGCTTGGATCAAAGGTTGGACTGTCAAGAATTGCTTTGATGTCTTTTAATGGAAATTGCAATTCACGAAACATTAAAATAATTTGCAAACGTCTAAGTGCTACATGATCGTATAAGCGATAGCCTGCACTTGTAATTTTGGTAGGTTTTAGTAAGCCAATCGCATCATAATGATGAAGAGTACGAACACTGATGCCAGTAAGTTTGCTGACTTCATTTACTGTCTGCATATTCCTCCCTCCTTGTTTTTATAGTGTACACTATAACGTAACGTGAGAGTCAAGAGATTTATCTAAAATAAATATATAAACTATAAGAAGTTAGGATATATTTTGAAGATGAGACATTCCCGTAATAAACCATACAAAGTGATCCTAAAAGAGGAATATTTGTTCTGCAATAGAACAGATTATGTTTGTAGTTACAATCATCTTATATGTACATCATTGATAGTATAGCTAGAATACTACTTATTAAAAATAAGAAACGGTTGACATGAAAAAGGAAATATGATAGCGTATATGAAATTAATTGTACAGTAGAGATGGATGTATTTGCAGCATGGAGGATGAATATGGCATTTGTTGAAATATGTATTTATCAGGTTAAGCCACAAAAAGTAGAGGAGTTTGAGGCTTTGATGCATGAAACTAAAAGCTTTTTGGAAAAGCAAGAGGGACTTCTTTTACTTCGATTGATTAAAAGAGGGTATCATATAGACATGGAGCAGATTAAAGAAGGGCTTCCGCCACTTGCAATCACACGTGTTGTAAAAAGTGTTAAGTACATGCTTTATTGGGAATTTGATACAAAAGAAAGTTATGGTGCGGCACAAAAAAATCTTTACAATAGCTATTGGAAATCCATTGAAAAATGTTTAGTAGTTCCACATGATAAGTATTTGGGAGAAGAGTTGTTTTGATGTAAAAGGGCACATTTACATTGAAAATTTTATTAGGAAAATGGAATGTATAGTACATCTCATTCATAGGTCTTTTAGATAAGATTTCCCCATCTAATTGATATCTTTTTAACAAGTGTTGTTTACAATATCTTGTCAATAGGAAGGAGTAGCATATGGCAGAAAAACAAAAGGATGAAAAAGAACGAAAGAGTTATTCAGCAGGGGAGGGAAAACCACCGATTTTTGTTCAGGCCATTATAGACAATCAAAAAATGTCAGCAATTGACTTTTTTCATATTACAGATGCGTATCTGGATTGGGATAAAGAAGGTGATAATGAGGCTGTACTAGAACCATTGATTGCATTTTTGGCAAAATGGGGAGATGAACTTATTTTTGCTTTTGATGACACGATGGCTGAGCTGCTGTATTCGTTAGACACCAAAAAAATTGCGAAGGATATTTACAAGAATCAACATTTTTCAGCGGATGAGTTTTTGTATATTCGCTGTGTGGCTCTTGTTAATTCTAAACGGTTTTACAATGACGTTGTAAAGGGAAGAAGGAAAATGAAGCATGATCTTGAGTTTGAGGCGATCTTGTATGTGCCTGGGCTAGCATGGGCAAGACGGCATCATAGCAAGCCAGAAGAGTATCCTCATAGTACACAATTTTGTTATGAGACAATGAGCAATAGCGAGGGATGGCGTGAAGATGAGATCACAATGTAGACAGAAGTTTTCTTTGAGTTGCCAAACAATCGATATAGAAAAGTAAAATATATAGACTCTATCATACGATTGGTAAAAAATAGATGGAACCCATGTATTTTTGAGGGAGGATGCTATAAAATGCCACAAATCCATGTAATGATAAAACCTGCTTCGGGGTTGTGTAATATGAGATGCAAATACTGTTTTTATGCAGATGAGATGGCAAAACGAAAACAGGCATCGTATGGGATGATGAGTATTGACACATTAGAACATGTCATACGAGAAATCTTTCGTTTTGCTGATACACAGTGCACCATTGCCTTTCAGGGAGGAGAGCCAACACTTATAGGGCTGGATTTTTATAGACAATGTATTCAATTAGAAAAAAAGTATAATACAAAAAACATAAAGGTTTTTCATGCACTTCAAACGAATGGATATGCATTGGACGAGCCGTGGTATTCTTTTTTTGCTGAGAATGACTTTCTTATAGGGCTGTCTGTTGACGGTATAAAAGCAACACATGATGCATATCGCAAGGATATTGATGGACATGATACATATTTTCATATAGTAGAGAAGGCTGATGGGTTAAAACAAGCAGGGGTTGACTTCAATATTTTGACAGTGGTCAATGGGAAAACAGCACCCAAAATACAAAAAATTTATGAGAAATATAAGAAACTGGGATTTGTTTGGCAACAATATATTGCCTGTCTAGATCCCATTCATGAAAAGCAGGGGCAACAGGAATACTCTCTGACACCGCAACTATATGGAAGGTTTTTGATTGATCTGTTTAAACTGTGGGATTTGGATTTGAGACAGGGTAACCAGCCATATATTCGCCAGTTTGAAAATTATATTGGTATCCTTATGGGACATTTGCCAGAATCTTGTGAACAAAGGGGCGTGTGCAGCTTTCAAAATATTGTGGAGGCAGATGGTAGTGTGTACCCCTGCGATTTTTATGTGTTGGATGAGTATTGTCTTGGCAATCTTAGAACAGACAGTTTTGAGGTGATTGAACAGAGAAGAAAAGAGAGCAGATTTATTGAGAATTCCATGAATCATATAGAAAAATGTAGAAGTTGTCCTTATTTTATAATGTGCCGCGGTGGATGCCGCAGGCACAGGGAACAATGGGGAATAGAATTAGGAGGAAACTATTTTTGTGAGTCCTACAAAATGTTTTTTGATGCGTGTTTGCCACGTATGAAAAAGATAGCTGCCAGTTTACAAAGAGGTCAATAGTTGATATATAACAAAATGCAAGATTCCGGTTAGACAGCCGGAATTTTTTGTTTTTTGCATAACGCTATACAAAAAATATACTACATAAGTGGAGCAAAAAAGTCTTTTTTATTCGCTTCAATAAACTTGCACAAAGAGAAAATTGGATGATTTTAACATGAAAAGTACTTCTAGCCACTCACAGCAAAGGCTGTTTTATGTAGAAGTACTTTTTACGCAAAAAACAAATGTTTGTCAGTATGATTTTACATATAAATGGTTATTTGACATACAAAATATGTAAAAAGTAACAGAATATGAAAAAAGTATATTTATATAATGTCCAAAAACAAAACTCCTAAAAAAAGGAAATCCCAATCAGAAAATTGTAGATTCAAAAAAAGTAGAATTTTTGATACAGTAATTACAACAAATTATTTAGAGAATGATAAAAAGGAGGAAAATATCATGAAAAGAAGAAAGTTCGTTGCGACACTGATGGTAGGGATAATGGCTTGTAGTGTATTGACAGCTTGTGGGAATTCTTCTTCACAAAATCAGGATAGTCAAAAGACTTCAGGACAGACGTCTTCTCAGACTTCATCCGGAGAAGCGGATAAGCAATCTGATAGTAATACTGAGGCACCAGGAGGGGTTCAAGAGTTATCTGTGACAACATGGGATAATGAATCCAGTCCACAATTCCAAGCAATTATTGATGCGTATGAAGAGAAAAATCAAGATGTAAAGATTAAGATTATTGATACCTCAGCAGATGAGTATAACAATTCATTGGGAATCAGTCTTTCTGCTGCACAGCCAGATCCAGATGTGATATGGGTTAAGGACATGGGATCTATGCTTCAGATGGCAGATAAGGAACAGCTTCTTCCTATTGATGAGTTTATTTCAAGGGACAATCTTGATTTATCGATTTATAAGGGAGCAGCAGAGCAGTTAATGTATAATGGGAAATCCTATGCATTGCCCTATAGAAATGACTGGTATATTCTTTATTACAATAAAGATTTGTTTGATGCGGCTGGAGTAGAATATCCTTCCAATGACATGACATGGGGTGAATACTATGAGCTGGCAGCTAAAATGACAAGTGGAGAGGGAAGTAGCAAAGTATATGGCTCACACAATCATACATGGCAGGCACTAGTGACCAACTGGGCAGTACAGGACGGAGAGAACACGGTTGTGGAGAAAGATTACAGCTTTATGAAGTCTTGGTATGAGGAAGGACTCGCACTTCAGGATAATGGTTACATTCAGGACTATTCTACTTTGAAGACAGCAAATATTCATTATTCATCCGTATTTAAGAATCAACAGTGTGCAATGATGCCTATGGGAACTTGGTTTATCGCTACTATGATGCAGTCTCAGGAAGAGGGAGAAACTGATTTTAATTGGGGTATTGCAACAATTCCACATCCTGAAAACACAGAGGCAGGTTATACGGTGGGTGCATTGACTCCTATTGCGATTAGTGCCTATACAGATCAGAAGGATCTGGCATGGGATTTTGTTAAGTTTGCGTCTTCAGAAGAGGCAGCAGAAATTTTAGCTAAACAGGGTGTGTTTACAGGGATTCCGTCTGACACTGCTTTCCAGACAATTGCATCCGCAGAGCGTTTTCCAGAAGGAGAGAGCAACATTGAGGCGCTTAACTATACACACTATTCATTTGATCGTCCGCTAGATCCTAAGATTGAAGAGATACGTACAGTATTAAATGAAGTACATGAGATGATTATGATTCATTCATATAGTGTAGATGAGGGAATTCAGGAACTGACAGAGAGAGTTGCAGAAATTAAGGGCTGGTAAACCAGCCCTTGTCTATGGAGGATATGCATATGAGTAATGGAAAAACAAGTTTTTTGACTTCCGAACAAAAAAGAAAAATTCGGAACAATATAACAGGATATGCCTTTATCCTTCCCAATTTGATTGGCTATACTATATTTGTGTTTATACCTGTTATTTTTTCTTTTGTGTTGAGTGTCATGAGCTGGGATGGATCAAAAAGGCCGATGCAGTTTGTAGGACTTGCGAATTTTGTAGAAATTTTTGGAGACAAAGTTTTTAGAGGGACATTGTCACATACCATCACTTATGCATTGATGACAGTTTTGCCAACGTTGGTTTTAGCGCTCTTACTCGCGGTACTTTTAAACAACAAATTAAAAGGTGTGGCAATTTTTAGAACGGCATTTTACTTTCCGTATATTGCATCCATTGTTGCAGTAGGTGCTGTATGGAATATGCTGTTTCAGCCAGACTATGGTCCAGTCAATGAAATATTGAAATGGATTGGTATTGACAATCCGCCTAGATGGGTGGTAGACAAAAACTGGGCTATGGTAGCGGTTTCCATTGTAAGCATATGGAAATATATGGGCTATTATATGATTGTGTACCTAGCAGCATTGCAAGGAATATCCAACTCTCTGTATGAGGCGGCAAGCATTGATGGTGCAAATGGGTGGCAGAAGTTGTGGCATATTACGGTGCCTATGTTGACTCCAACTACATTTTTTGTAATGATTATGCTGACGATTCAGTGCTTTAAGGTCTTTGATCTGGTGTATATCATGACAGGAGGAGGACCAGGAAACGCCACCAAGACGCTAGTCAATTATATTTATGAAAAAGCCTTTACCAGTTGGGAATTTGGTCCTGCCAGTGCTGGTGCAATTGTTCTATTTGCAATTGTTTTAGTAATCACTTTGATCCAATTCAGCGGAGAAAAGAAATGGTTCAAAGATTTATAGGAGGGGATCACAATGAATACAAAGAGAAAAGTAATAAAAATAATCCTATATGTTCTTCTCATTTGCCTGTCAGTGATTATGCTGATTCCATTTTATTGGATGGTGATCTCATCTCTAAAGTTAAATAAAGATGTATTTTCCATACCTATGAGGTGGTGGCCAGAAACCATACACTCAGAAAATTATAAAGTAATATGGGAAAAGCTTCCTTTAGTTACATTCTTTAAAAATACTGCTAAGCTGACAGTGATTACCACAATTGTCCAGTTGTGCACCAGTTGTTTTGCAGCATATGGCTTTACCAAATGCAAGTTTGTAGGAAGAGATACCATCTTTCTTTTGTACGTGACGACTATAGCAGTTCCGTGGCAAGTGTATATGGTTCCGCAGTTTATTCTTGTTTCTAAGATGGGACTAAATGACACGCATATTGGTTTGATACTAATGCAAGCATTTTCTGCATTTGGAGTATTTTTGATGAGGCAGTTTTATATTAGTATTCCAGATGAACTGTGTGAGGCAGCAAGAATTGATGGTCTTAATGAGTTTGGCATTTTCTGTAAGATTGTGTTTCCACTAGGAAAACCGGCTATGGCAACTTTGACTATCTTTACATTTACAAACGTGTGGAATGACTTTATGGGGCCACTTATTTATTTGAAGACAAAAGAACTAAAGACCGTGCAGCTTGGTATTCGTATGTTTATCTCTCAATACGGAGCAGATTATGCATGGATTATGGCGGCTTCTGTATGCTCTCTTGTTCCTATTGTGATTGTATTTTTAAGTTGCCAGAAATTCTTTGTGGAAGGTGTGGCCGCTAGTGGTATCAAAGGATAGATAGAGTTGTGAAAGGAGCTGCAATGAAAACAAATATAATATATATTTTTGCAGATCAGTGGAGATATCATGCAATGGGATGTGCGCATCAAGATCAAGCAGTCACGCCTAATATAGATGATTTTGCACAGGAAAGTCTTTGTTTTGAGAATGCATACAGCACCTTTCCACTCTGTACACCGCACAGGGGAAGTTTGATGACTGGAAAGTATCCATTCTCACTTGGATTGTGGACTAACTGCAAGATTGGTCTAGAAGAAAAACTAATGCTCAAACCTCAAGAAATCTGTATTGGAAATGTACTGCAAAGTGCAGGATATCATACAGCGTACATTGGAAAGTGGCATTTGGATACACCAGAACAGAATTTTACAAGTCATCCAGAATCGGGGGCAGTAAACTGGGATGCCTACACACCTCCAGGAGAAAGGCGTCAAGGCTTTGCGTATTGGCTGTCTTACGGGGCTTGTGATGACCATTTAAATCCTCATTACTGGGCTGACTCACCCAAGCAAATCTGTCCAGGAAAATGGTCAGCGGAGTATGAAACAGACAAAGCACTAGAATATTTGGAGGAGCACAAAAATGATGATACTCCATTTGCTATGTTTGTTTCCTATAATCCTCCACATCTTCCATACGAGCTAGTTCCCAAACGCTACTATGAAAAATTTCAAGATCTTAAGATAGAATGGCGTCCCAATGTACCAGAAAAAAAGCGTACACCTAAGATGGAGATAATAGCTAGGCAGTATTTTGCCGCAGTGTATGGAATAGACGAACAGTTTGGGAGGATACTAAAATATCTCAGGGAAAATAAAATGGAGGAGAACACCTTAGTCGTGCTTTCGGCCGATCATGGAGAAATGTTAGGTTCTCATGGACTTATGAGCAAAAATGTCTGGTATGAGGAATCGATTCATATTCCTTTGATGATGCGGCAGAAAAATCGCATACAACCTGGAAAGAGTGAGGTTTTATTTGCTAGTCCAGATCATATGCCCACCATATTGGAGCTATTGAACCTACCAGTGCCAGACACTTGTGAAGGAATTAGTCATAGTGCATCTGTATTAGGAATAGAAGAGATTGAACCCGAATGTATGTTTTTGTGTTCTTATCCAGGATCACCAGAAAGCGTGTCAGTCTTTGCCAAAGTAGGCCAGACCCACAAAGCCCATGGATGGCGTGGGATAAAGACAAAAGAAAATACATATGTGATAACAAATGGCTATATGCCAGAGGATAAGCAGATAGAGTATTTGTATGATGATAAAAAAGATCCATGGCAGCTTCATCCGCAGATTATTGAGAGAAATTGTCAGGAGCCAACAGTTTTAAAGTTGAGAAAACTGCTAAGAGAATATTTAGATATGCTAAAAGACCCATTTTTGTGGGAAAAAAAGCGAGATGATACAGACTAGCAGGCAGAGAAACAAAAGGAAAAATAAGAACGTCCCTTGGATATTTCAGGGGACGTTCTTGTTGATATAAATCTATTGTTCGCTTTTTTTCTCTGAAGTACATATTCCCTTTTTTCGTGTGGCTTCTTTTATAGGCAGTCCAGTATTGTAATCTAACTGGCGAGGCTCATATTCTTCATTTTCTCTTTGTCTGGTCATCAGACGGCTGTCCCATGTCTTGTCTTGGGGATAACTGTTCCACAAGCGGTTTTCCCAGTAGTATCCACGAAATGGGTCACGGGTAGTATACATATTGTCAAGCAGTGCTTCGTGCAGACGCTTTTTCTCTTTGTTTAAATTGGGATCAAGAATCAGATTGTTCATTTCTTCTGGATCTTCTTTTAGATCATATAGTTCATCTGATGTCATCAAGTTAATGACTAGTTTGTATCGCCCATCAAAGACACAGCGAATAGGTTGATAACCGCCAAAACCGTCGTGGTCAACTTCGTATCGTCCAAATTCCATAAACACATAATCGTTGGTTCTTTGTCCAGTTTTTAATTCCTCATAGATACTGTTTCCCTCAAAAACTTTTGGCTTTGGCACCTGGAAAATATCGCAGATGGTGGGGGCTAGATTGATGTGGGACACAGGATTAGAATTGACCTGATTGCTGCCAAATCCCCGCACAATCAAAGGAATGTGTGTAATTTCCTCGTACATGGCAGGCCCTTTAGAGGTTAGGGAGTGAGAGTAGAGCATATCGCCGTGGTCGGAAGTATAGATGACAATAGCATCTTTAGCATAATCATCCACTGCTTTAAGAACGCGTCCAATCTCATAGTCCACAAAGCTATTACAGCCCAGAAAATACTTAAAATTCATGGAAAAATCAGGAGAAGTTGCCTTCATATAGTTGTCTCCTGCCCAGATTTTGTGATGTTCGGGTTTGTCTTTGAGGGTGTCATATACGTTATTTTTGCGGCGAAATGCAACGTGTTCATACTTAGACCAGAATTCTCTAGGACAAAGACAAGGATCGTGTGGCTCATCATAGGAGAGCACTAAAAAGTAGTCTTTATCGGTATCTTGATATCTTTTGAGAAAGTCGATAGCTTTGTCAGAACAGCGGTGACCAAAAGTAAATTCTTCTTGTATATCATGCGTTTCCATACTTTGAGACTGACGGGAAAAGTAGCGTTCATCAGGAGTCAGTTCCTCCAAATAATTGCGCATATCATACCAGTAATCAGGGTCCCATCCATCCACACATCTACCAAGTCCAAAGTAATCGCCACCATCCAGATGCCATTTTCCAATATAAGCACTGTGAATCCCATGATCTTTTAGGCGGCGTCCAATATTTTGCACGTTGTCAGACAATCCCATACAGTTAGACCAGCTAGCACAGGAATGAGGATACATTCCAGTAAAGATGGCGGAGCGCGCAGGCTGGCATACAGGCTGTGTGGTGTAAGCCTGCTCAAATCGAATACCATCTGTTGCTAGTTGATCTAGATTTGGAGTAATCATGTCAGAGTTGCCATAACAGCCTAACATATCCGTGCGAGTGGTGTCAGTCATAATAAGAATAACTTTTTTGCTCATAGAATCAGTCCTCCTTTTGCAAGAGAGTAATCAATGTTTTTAATGTTGGCCCAATTTGTGTCGATATTCATAATTTTTAGGGGACATGCCAGTTACTTTTTTAAATACTTTGCTAAAATAATAGGCATTTTCAAAACCTAGCTGGTTCGCAATTTCATAAATTAAGTACTGTCCAGAATCAATGAGTTCTTTGGCATGTTCGATTTTGACCTCAGCAATATAGTCTGAAACAGTTCGGTTCATATAACTGCTAAAAGAGGTACTTAGATATCCAGGGCTAAGCTTCAAATGATCGGCAATATCGGACAAAGTTAGTTTTTCCTTATAGTGTTCATGGATGTAGCGTTTTGCCATATGAACAAATTTGTCGGAACGTTTTTCTTTTCTTTCGGTCAGCAAAGTGCATATTTTATCACAGAAACTGTTTAGCCATTGTAGGATATCATCTAAGCTGCCCAGCCGTGACAATTGCTCGGCTATGTCGATGCTATATGGAAAGGCATTGTTCTCAAAGTTTTCATTTTGGAGTAAGTCATGCAGATAAGAATATATATTAATGCAAGCACTGACTGCCTGTGTTTTGTCTGGTTTGTATTGTGTAAACAGTTCAGAAAGCTCACAAAAAATTTCTCTCAAATCCTGACTTTCATTTTCTAGTACGGCTGCGGACATTGATCTTTTTAGAAAGTTGATATTAAATTCTCTTTGTGAAGGCTGACGAAGGCGGGATTCCTGATTTTGGAAAAAGGCAATACACAAAGAGGAATCATAGTAACAGTGATTGAGGGCGGACTGCGCTTCACAAAAAGCATCGGGAAGGCCAGAAAGTTCAGTCTTTTTTTGACTAATACCAAACAAGGCGGTTAGAGCAAAGTAAGTTCCAAGGGCCACATTAACTTTTGTACAAAATTCCGAAAGCGATTTTTTATTATCACTTTCAGGTTTAGGACAGATCACGAGCAGCAACGTATCTTTATGAGGCATTAGTATAGTGTGATTGGAAAAATAGCGTGTTCCTATGCCAGATACAATGTCCACAAGCTGATTGGAGATAAACTGAAAGTCATAGGACTCTGCATGACCAAAAAGGATTTGTTCAGGTTTCATCTGCAATAAAATCACATAAGCATTTTGGTAACGGGCAGATATTTCTGGATTGAAAGGAAGGCTATTGTCCGATGGAGATAGAATGTACTGGGCAAAGTAATTGCGTTCCTGCTGTTTTTGTGTGTCTTTTAAAAGCAGAGTATATAGTTCTTTGTTGTGATGACTTTCCATGCGAGAACAGTGTTGTTTAGCTCTGTCTAGTGCCTGAATGAGGGTTTGCGGCTCAAGATCCAATTTTACAAGATAGTCAATAGCACCTAGGTGTACAGCTTGCTTGGCTAGTTGGAAGTCTTCTAGGTTTGTAAGGAAAATAAAAGCAAATTCACAATGTTTTTCCTGACAAGCTTCAATTAATTCTAAACCATTCATCACAGGCATGCGAATATCCGTGATAATGATGTCTGGTTGGGTTTCCAAAATTAGGTCAATGGCATCATGGCCATTGGTGGCCTTCCCTACGATACAACAGTCATGTTCTTCCCAGCAAATTAGAGATGCAATGCCGGCCAGAATCAAAGGTTCATCATCAATCAAAATGATTCGATACATAAGAAACTCCTTTAATTGTTAATTTCTAATGGGAGAGATACAGTGACACAAGTGTAGATACCGATCTCACTGTCAATTGTAAGACCATATTCTTGACCATATACCAGTTTGATTCGACGGTCAACATTTGCAAGTCCAATCCCGCTCATATAATTTTGGGTTACCCGCGAAGTATCAGTGAGCAGTCGCGCAATATTTTCTTCTGATATGCCTACACCATTGTCGCGGATACTGATATATAGGACCTGGTTGCGAGAGAAAATATGGATGTTGATTAATCCTGGTTTTCCGCTCGGCTCAATGCCAGAAAAAATACTGTTTTCCACTAACGGCTGCAAAGTCAGTTTGATGATGCAAGCATCATATAAAGCTGGATCATCGACAGAGATCTCAACATCAAAAAGTTCTATATATCGTATTTTTTCAATGGTAATATAATTGTCAAGAAAATCCAATTCTTGACGAACAGTTACTTTTTCATTAAATCCCTTTGCCATATTTTTTAGTAAGGAGGAGAAAGCAGAAACCACCTTCACAATTCCTGCGTTGTGCTGCATGGTTGCAATCCATTTAATTGAATCTAAAGTATTGTATAGAAAATGTGGATTGATCTGCGCTTGAAGTATTTTGATCTCTAAATTCATTTTTTCCTGTTCATCCCGAATCCGACTTTCCATGAGAACAGAAACATGAGAGGACATTTCGTTGATCTGTCGCCCGATGATGCCTAGCTCATCATTGGATTCAATATCTGGGTTTCTACTAAAGTTGCCAGAAGATATTACCTCCATATGATCGATCAGGCGCAAAATAGGACGTGTCAGATAGCGGGTGAATAAAAGAGATAAGGAAAATCCAATAACGATACTAGAGATAAAGACCAATCCTAGAGTAGTACGTATGACATTGGGATTGAGTGAAATATTTTTGAGTGGTAGTACTTCACACAGAATAAAACCACTGACCGGCAGACGCTCCCAGGTAACAATGCAGTCTGTATCGGACAGTTGTACTTTTAAACAACCCGTTTGCTCTGGATGGCTAGTCAAAAATGTTTGTATATCTGCCATGGAGAATGACTCCATATTCATACTACTGACAGGGGAGAAATCATTGGTCATAATAAGGATAGACTTGTCAGAGGATAAAAGCTCTAACGTATCCTGAAATAGCTTGGGAGAAAGAGTAAGACATACCCAAGCATCAGAAGGAGAATCCTTTCTGGAATATTGAAGTGGTCGTATTAGAGGTAAAAGCTGGGGAATGGTTTTGGAATTCAAAGGAAATGGATTATCCTTGAGGGTCAGTGTGTATTCCTGTATATTTTTATTGAGTAGTTCATCAAACCAAGGCGCTGCCATAATGCAATCAGCATCATGTGAACAGCCGTAAGAGGTCCCAGCTTGAATAAAAAGAGAGTCCTTTTCATACACTGTAATTTTGTAAATATATTCGTTGTATCCAGAGATGGCGCAGAGATCTCTTAATACATTGGCAGCATAAATATTAGATGCCTCACTAGAGTGGTTGTTATAGCCAGAAAGGATGGAAGTGAGGAATAAAGACTTTCTGCCAGCACAATTTTGGACGATATTAATAATCTCATCATAGGCAATTTCGATTCTGGATGCGACCAGATGCAGACGATTGGCAGAGTTGGAAGCTTCGTTGGAAATGACATCTTTTTTGTAGAAGGAATATGTATAGATGCTAATGAGGAATGCGATGCAGAAAATTACAAGAAAATTGTATAATATCATGCGTTTGCGGAATGTTATAGGTATTTTATTCTTGTTCATCAGATACGCGCCTCCTTAAATAATAGTAGTATTTTACCAACTGCTTTCTTGAACAAAAAGTATAAATCAAGTAAGTAGAGAATAGCTTTATACCAAAAACTTATTTCTTATTATACAAAACAGAGCTAGATTTTACAATAAAATTATACAAAATATACAAAAAGTAACAGAATATGAAAAAAGTATATTTTTGTTTTATTGGTTTGTAGAAGGTATGAGAGTTTGTATCTATTTCATTGTAATGTTTTGAGATACGAGATATGGAAAAGGCAGGATACCTTTTTTAGGTTCTCCTGCCTATCAAAAGCGGAATCGAGTAAAGACTCCACAAGAATTATAAAAAATTTGTCTAAATCATTATACGATACAACTATTTATGTTGACGAGTTTTAGCAAAGTTCAAATTTTTGTACCATTTTATTTAATAGTTCAGCCTGAGACGCTAATTCTTCAGAGGTTGCAGAAGTCTCTTGAGAAGCGGCTGAGTTATCGTGAATTCCATGAGAGATTTCTTCGATTCCTATGCGCAATTGTTCCATGCTTGTGGCTTGGAGTACAGCATTTTTAGAAGTTTCCTGGATCATTTCATTCACGTGATTTACAACATTTACGGATTCTTTTAAGGAGTCCATAGCACCAACGGCAATGGCATTACCTCTATTGATTTCTTCCATTGAGATTTCAATCAGTTCTTTTGTGGTATTTGCGGCTTTGGAGCTTTCAAGTGCCAGTTTTCCAATTTCATCTGCGACAACGGCAAACCCCTTTCCAGCGTCGCCAGCACGTGCTGCCTCAATAGAGGCATTTAATGACAAAAGATTTGTCTGTGAAGCAATATCTTCAATAGTCTGGATGATTCCCACAACTTGTTGTGAAGTTTGGTGAATGGTATTCATTGCATCCATCATAGATTTCATTTTTTCTTGGTTCTGTTCGATCATAGAAGCAGCCTGCGCGGTTGCTTTGGCAGATGTTTCAGCTTCTTTACGGCTGTTCTCAACTTGCTGTGTGACTGAGTTGGTGGTTGCAGCAAGCTGTTCAATTGATGCAGCTTGTTCTTCTGCACCCTCTGCTAGGACTTGAGAGGCAGTCGCTAGTTCTGCGGCGCCAACCGACACACGCTCAGAACTTTCGTTAATCCCTAACATTACCTGATTCATAGAATCAGATATATTGAGTAGAGCCGTTTTTATTTTTTGGAATTCACCTGCATAGTCATGTTTTAGATCAACGTGAAGTTTTCCGTCGGCAATTTGTGCAAGAACTTGTGCTGTTTCGTCGATATATGCAATATATTCTTTGAGTCGATTGACTGTTTTTTGGAAGGAGATACCCAATTCACCAATTTCATCCTCACTTGTTATAGTAAGAGTCACATCTAGATTTCCAGCAGCCAGTTGCTGCGCAGTGTGGTTGAGCTCTAGGATTGGTTTTGTCAGTTTAGTAGCACTTTTCTTGATGGTGATAGCAATCAAGGTGATGCCAACAGCAAAGATGAGGATCAAAGTGACAATCATTGCAATCAAAATTTCATAGTATTCCGACATGGAAAGGCTACTTAGCACCATATATCCTGTGTCTCCGGCATGCTGCAAGAAGCCGTATTTTGTGTGCCCCTCTGTCTTGTATTTCAAGAATTCATTGTTATTTGACAAAACACCATTGACAACATTCTGAGAGATATCTATATCCTTGACATTTTTTTGAATGAGGTCATTTTGGGGATGATAGAGGAACGTGCCATTTTCAGATAATAATAGCATATATCCATTGCGGCCAATTTTGTATTCACGCATGATAGTGGTCATATGATCTAGTGAAATATCCATGCCCACTGCGCCGAGAACTTCACCAGTGGCATCATCAAAAACAGGAGATGCGGCACTTAAGATCATATTTCCGGTTGAAGAGTCAATATATGGCTCTGTCAAAATGGTTTTCTTTGTGGTGATACAACTATACCATCCACGTCCTGTAATGTCCCAACCCTCCTCACTTGTAAAACCGTCCGACTGTGCTAGTGCACTCGCATCTAAGTCGGAAAGCCACACAGCCATCACATTTTCGGAATCTGTGTTTGCAATTTTTACGAGATTATCCATAACAGTGTCCATCTGTTTAGCATTCCAGATATCGTCTCCAGCCTTAGTTTCTAGCATGACGGACTGGATCTCTGGATTCACAGCCAGTTGTTCTACACACTTTGTATATTGTTCTAGAAATCCTGTTAGTTGGTTAGCGGCAGCGTTGGATTCCTGGGTTAGTTCGGTTCTCTTGGATGTAATGATTAACCATCCCACCATACAGATTGCAACTATAGCTATAAATAGAAGTACTAAAATAACACTTCCACCGATTTGATGAAGAATCTCATCTGCTATTCTTTTTTTAGAATTTGTTTCTCTTTTTTGTATTCCCATATTAATCCTCCATGATGCCAATGGCATCGCGAACAACGTTCGCACTGTTCAGTTCTCTTTGTACCTTTTCTCTATTGTAGCGCTATTTTTTGTTCAATACAATAAAAAGTTAGAGTTTTATTCAATTGATTTTATGCAGGGTGTCTGTATTATAAAATAGATTAGTGAATAATAACTAAATAGTTAAAATATTTATAAAATTAGTAGAAAAGAAATAAATAATCATGTATAATGAAACCAAAAATAAATAAATTACAAATAATTATTGTAAGAGATATAGTACAATTATAGAAATGCACAATATTTTACGAATAAAATATATAATATGCATAAAAGGAGGAAATTGTATATGATTTTACTGCCAATCCCAAAACAAATGAAGGAAGAAAACGGCACATATATGCTTAGGCTGGATGCTATGATTGTGATGGATGGCACATGCCCACAGGATGTCTTAGTATACGCACAACAACTAAGAGAGGAAATGATAGTCTGGGCGGGATTATCTTTGGAAATCGGAAGAGGAACCGTTCGTCCAGGAGATATTTTAATGCAGATAGATGATTCTTTGAGTGAGGAGCACTATAACCTAAAAATAGAAGAGAATGGTGTTGTAGTGCGTGCAGGAAGCAAAAATGCTCTTGGATGGGGTGTGCAAACACTGCGACAGATTGTGCGTCAGAGTGCAGGATTGCTGCCATGCGTGGTGATTGAGGATGAGCCAGACATGAAAAATAGAGGATTTTATCATGATGTCACCAGAGGGCGCGTGCAGACACTGGAAAACCTTAAAAAGTTGGCAGATAAGTTGTCATTTTATAAGTTGAATCAGTTACAACTCTATGTGGAGCACACATATCTGTTTCGCGATCTGACTGAACTTTGGCGTGATGATACGCCATTGACAGCGACAGAGATTATAGAGCTGGATCAATACTGTTATGAGAGAGGGATAGAACTGATTCCGTCCTTATCCACTTTTGGACATTTATATAAGTTGCTTGGAACAAAAAGCTATGAACAGCTTTGTGAGATGCCAGACAAGACTAGCCCGTTCTTTTCTTTTATCGGGCGGATGGATCACCATACTATTGATGTCTCTAATTCTGCCTCGCTTGAGCTAGTCAAAAATATGATAACGGAGTACATGCAGCTATTTTGCACAGATAAGTTTAATATTTGTGCAGATGAGACATTTGATCTTGGCAAGGGAAAGAGTGCAACACTCGCCGCACAAAAAGGGGTGGGTGTGATGTATATGGAATATATTAAGGAACTGTTTGATTTTTTGATAGAGCAGGGAAAGACACCTATGTTTTGGGGGGACATTATCTGTAAACATCCTGAGTTGTATGAACAGCTTCCTAAGGAAGTTATCTGTCTAAACTGGGGTTATAGTGATACACAACCAGACACTCAGATTCAGACATTGTACAAGGTGGGAGCGACACAGTATGTATGTCCAGGAGTCTGTGGATGGAATACTTGGATCAATGATTTTCGCATGAGTTATGACAATATTACCAGAATGTGCAAGTATGGCAGAACATATCATGCAGTTGGGGTTCTCAATACAGACTGGGGTGATTTTGGACACATTAATCATCCTGTATTTTCGATACCAGGACTCATTTATGGCGCAGTAGGGTGCTGGGGCGAGCAGATTCCAGAATATGAGGAACTAAATCGACAGATTTCTATATTGGAGTTTGCAGATGCATCAGGAGAGTGGGTCAGCTTGCTAGGCAAGATTGTAAAAGAGACAGTGTTTGACTGGAATAGCGCAGTGTATATCAAGGAATGGGCACAGGCAAAACGGGAAGAAAAAGAAATCCTTTCTATACTCGAAAAGTGTGACATGGAGGAAGTGCCAGGGGCAAATGAGCGGCTCACAGAGATAGAGACACAAAGCTATCTCATTAGTCGCAAGATAGATAGTCAAAGTCGCAATTTAATGGAAATTGTTCAAACAGCCTTGGAGGCGGTGCGCGTTTGGAATGAAGTCGGACTGTTTCTTGTAAAACTGCAAAAAAAGCAATCGCCTGAAAATGGAAGACAGATTGCCGAGCGATTAGAACGCTGTCTGCACCAGTATCAAAGGTTGTGGAGATATAACAGTAAAGAAGGGGATCTACGGTGGATTTCAGAGGTATTTTGCTGGTATGCAGATCGCATGAGAGAGTTTTCCAAACAGGGGGATTAGTATGATACATTTTTTAGAGGAAGCTGCTAGCGTAGTGCCGTCAGAGCGCCAGCTTATCTGGTATGACACAGGATTTTATGCGTTTATTCATTTTGGAATGAACACGTTTACAGACAGAGAGTGGGGGGATGGAACAGAGCCTGAGAGCCTGTTTGCTCCAGAGAAATTAGACTGTCAGCAGTGGGCAAATGTTTTGTGCGACGCAGGGATAAAAGGAATGATTTTGACAGCTAAGCATCACGATGGTTTTTGCTTATGGCCGTCACAGTATACACAGCACAGTGTAAAGAATTCTCCTTGTAAAAGAGATGTGGTGGGGGAGGCGGCCAAAGCCTGCAAAGAGGCAGGACTTCGCTTTGGAATTTATCTCTCCCCATGGGATAGAAACAGCTCCTACTATGGAACACCCGAATATAATGAGTACTATTGCAAACAGCTTGAGGAATTACTCACTGGATATGGAGAGATTTTTTGTATCTGGTTTGATGGAGCCTGTGGAGAAGGACCTAATGGCAAGAAACAGGAATATGACTTTGCGCGCTATATCGCACTAGTTAGGAAGCATCAGCCAAACGCAGTTATTTTTTATGACAAGGGGCCTGATGTGCGCTGGTGTGGAAATGAGGCAGGCAATTGTAGGGCATCAGAGTGGGCAGTAGTACCCTCCGAGATGTGTCCACACGCAAAAGTACAGACAAAAGAAGGGCCTCTTGCGAAAGAAGGAGATTTAGCATATCTTTATAACACAGATCAATTTATTGGAGGAATGAGCAATATTTTGTACTCGAAAGGACTGGCATTTGTACCGTCGGAGGTAAATACATCTATTCGACCTGGATGGTTCTGGCATAGTCAGGAAGAACCTAGACCCTTAAAAAAGTTGTTTGAAATTTACTTAGGATCAGTAGGTGGAAATGCCTGTCTCAATCTAAATATTCCACCTACTAAAGAAGGCTTATTAGATGAGCGCGATATCGCACGACTCAAGGAGCTACGCACTCTGATCGACCAGGAGTTCGCAAGTGCGTTGGATATCACAGTAGAAAAGAAACAAGGCGGTTCCATCACTCAACCAGAGTATCTTATTACACTTTCGACACCCGTCTTACAGGTAAAGTATGTAGAGCTACAAGAGGAAATTGAGAAGGGACAGCGCGTGGAGACGTTTCGCATAGAAGCGCTGTTTCGCGAGGGAAACAATTATCCTCTTTTCCAAGGTACAACGATAGGAAATCGAAAGATTTGTGCTCTGACAGATCCGTTTGCAGAGCAGAATAAACTACTAGATGAAAGAACAGAGAAGATTGATAAGTTGTTGGTTAAGGTGACAGCAGCACGCAGTGAAGTATTTCTCAAACAGATTAAAGTATATGGATAATAGCATGAAATCAAAGATTTCACCCATGCTGATTGAAGTGCCCGCTAAGGCGGGCAGATGGGAGTTAGTATAAAAATTAAAACGTGTTTACTAATGCGAATGGTACTTGCATTACAAATGTGTGTTCGATAATAATAACAAAACATTCGCAAGCTGAGAAGGGAGCATGGTTATTGAAATGAAGGATGTAACAGAGCCTTTTTTGCAAGGTTGTATAGGAAGTGAGCGGTTTAGGATACCATCTATGTGGGTCACACACAAGAAAACAATAGTGGCAGCCTGCGATGCACGATGGGAACATGGACAGGATTCGGCAGGAAACTTAGAGACAGTGATCGCGCGGTCTTTTGATGGTGGATGTAGCTGGGAGAGACAGTTTGTCAATCATTTTGAGGATGTGGAGGATGGTTCTGACAGATGTATTTTTAGCGCAGGTTTTATTGATCCTATACTGGCACAGGACCATTTAGGGACTATTTATCTATTGACAGATTTATGTCCTGCTTTTGTGGGAGCACAAACAGTATATGGTATGGTGTTCGGACAACAAAAGGATGGAAGACATTCAAATGGGTGTCTCGCAGTAAAGGATATAGAGACGTATACACAAATAGAAACGCAGGAATTAAATGAACAGACATATCCTTATTATATAGGGCAAACACAGGAGGAAGGCTATTTTCCGATTTTGAGAATTTGTGATGATGATCCTTACAAGGCGTATTATGTAGATGAGGAATGGTATTTATACGAGCGCAAAGAAAAGAACTTTGAACGTGTGCTGATTCCTCAGTTAGATGGTGCAGGAAATAAGACCTCGCACTTGATTCATGCCAATATCTTTTTTGCTGCGTCGCCTATCAAGGCATATCCAACCTTTCATATTATATGTAGGACCAGCACAGACGAGGGGAAAACATGGAGCAAGATGAAAGATGTCAGCGCGCAGATAGGGGGAGTTGGCTTTACGGCAACATGTCCTGGCAGAGGTTATGCGTACCAGTATCAAGGAAGGGAGAGAATACTCTTTCCTATTTATGACAATAACCTAGGAGCAGAATTTGCAAGTGTCATTTATACAGAGGATCAGGGAAAGACTTGGAAACGCGGACAACGCGCAGATCACACAGGGTACAGAGAGGATGGAACGCCCATTAAGTCTTCGGAATCTCAGGTTGTGGAGTTACCTGACAAGCGACTGAGAATGTATTCGCGCAATATGATACGCGAGATTACATATGCAGACAGTTTTGATGGAGGTGAGACATGGAGTGCATATCAACGCGATCCCATGTTAAGATATTGTGGAAACTGTATGGTGTCAGTAATCAATTATTCACATCCCATAGAAGGAAAGTCTGTATTGTTGGCAAGTTATCCGCAGGGAGATGACGAAATCTATCACAGAATCAATGGAGTCATTGCAATTGGGTTAATTGAAGAATCAGGAGAAATTCAATGGAAGTATTATTATCCTGTGAATCATACACAATTTTCCTATAGTTGTCTTGCAGAACGTTCGGATGGAACGATTGCGCTTTGGTATGAGTATGAGGAGGCATCACTTCGCTATGAAGTCTATACAATAGAAGAGTTGATTGGACAATGACAAGTTTGAGAAAGAGGTCCAAACAATTTCAATTCTTTGTGACGTGGAATATATGAGGAATATGATGAGAATGATGTGGAGAATAGCCAAAATAATGGGATTTTTTGCAAAAATGAATATAATAGAACAATAGGAAACTAAAAAATAGAATCGGCAGCGCGGGCAAAGTAACACGCTGCCTTTTGGATTCTGAAGTATACGAGACTCATCCTCATGATCTTGGGTTTTGCGAATGGCGCAGACAGTAGTTTCTTATCTAAAGGTAGCTTTTGAGTTTGGAAAATAAGGTTGTAGTAGCAAATTAATAGTAAAGAAAAGGTTTATAGAATAAAGGAATTATTGCTATACAAGTTGTATAGAAAATAAGAAAGATTAGTGTTAAAAATAAACAAAATGTAATATAAAAAAATTAAAATATAAAGCAAATTGTGTATTTTCAATAAAGTTATACCTTGATAAAATACAATTTTTGTGCTATCGTATAAATCAATCCTATGATAAAATCTATATTAAAAAGCTTTTGTATTAGGATACTAGGGCACTAAAATGATCGATATCAAATGATTTTTGTCACCTATCTACCTAAATTGAGAGAAATGTAACTATAAAACAAAGAACGTACGTTTTGATATGGAGGGAGAAATCAATGGAGCAATCAAAGAGACCCAATATCGTATTTGTATTGTCAGATCAACAGCGCTGGGACACGCTTTCTTATGGAGGAGTGGTAGAGGGTGTCACACCCAATCTGGATCGTTTAGCACAGGAAGGAACTCTTTTTGAGAATTGTTTTTCGGCACAGCCTGTCTGTGGGCCATCTAGAGCTTGTCTACAGTCGGGACGGTATGCCACAGAGACAGGGAATTTTGTAAATGGAAAAATGCTTCCACCAGACACAGATTGCATTGCAAAGCGGATGAAAGAGGCAGGGTATGATACCGCATATGTAGGCAAATGGCATCTAATGGAAGAGAAGGAGATTGATCCTAGCGGATGGGATGTACCTCCTCAGTATCGTGCAGGTTATGACTATTGGAGAGTATCCAATTTGTTAGAGTTTACTTCTCATGCCTATGAAGGATACCTTTTTAATAATGACAATGAAAAAGTACCTATTCGTGGATATCGTGCGGATGGCGTGACAGATTATGCGCTAGAGTATATAGAAAAACATTGTGGGGATCGCCCATTTTTCTTGATGTTATCGCTTTTAGAGCCACATCATCAAAATGATGAGAGACGTTTTTGTGGACCTGACGGAAGCAAAGAACAATATGCAAATTATCCAATGCCTGTGGATTTGCAGAACCTGTCCGGAGACCAGCAGGAAGGTTTTGCGGATTATTTAGGAGCTTGCAATCGCTTAGATTGGAATGTAGGGCGGATTGAGGAGCTCTTAAAAAGACAAGGGATGTGGGAAAACACAATCTTTTTGTGCACATCCGATCACGGATGTCATTTTAAAACTAGAAATAGTGAGTACAAAAGAAGCTGTCATGACGCGAGTATTCATGTACCCCTTGTTGCGCATGGCGGACCTTTTCAGGGAGGGCATAGCATTGGTGATTTAGTCAGTCTTGTGGATATTCCTTCTACAATTTTGTCCGTTGCAGGCATGCAGATTCCCACTTCTTACAGAGGAATCGCACTGGATCAAGTTGCGTCTGGCAATATACAAGGAAGAGAATATGTATTTTCACAAATTTCTGAGGCTGTGTGCGGACGATGTGTGCGCAGTAAAAAATGGAAATACTCAGTGGAAAGTGGTTCTGAGCAGGATTCATGGGAGCATCCAAGTATGCCATATTATCAAGAAAGATATCTGTATGATTTGGAGAAGGACCCACATGAGCTTTGCAATTTGATTCATGAGCAAGAATATGAACCTGTGCGCAAAGAGCTCCAAAAGATACTGCTTGAGTGGATTAAAGAAGTAGAGGGGGAAACACCTAAGATTCTCACAGTAAAATCAGAATAATAAAACAAAAAGACTAGAGAAAAAGGCGACCAAAGGAGGGAATTTATGCAAGTTTTACAGGGAAAGAATTTGCTGCGCATAAAGGAATCCAATCAATCAGCAATTTTGCGCATGATTTATTATTATGGTCCAATCAGTCGGTCAGAAATTGCGCAGCGGCTGGAATTAACACTTCCAACAATCACGACCAACATCAACAAAATGCTAGAGGAAGGACTTGTAAAGGAAACATTTATTCGTGGAAAGGCGCCTAATACAAGTGGCAGGCGTGCACATCCACTTCAAATTAATCATGAGGCATGCTATTTTGGAGGGGTGGAGCTCAAGGGTAAACGTTGGAGTGCTTGTGTCACGGATTTCGGCGGGAAAATATTATCATCTGCTGAGGGAGTGTGCAGGGATATAGAGTACGAAAACTTTATTTGGCGTCTTGGAAAAGATTTTATGGAATGTCTGTCAGACAGCGGAAAGAAATTGGAGGATTTGAGTGGTATTGGGATCAGTTTACCAGGATTGGTTGATCGCGAAACAGGTGTTCTAAAAGTTATTTCGCGTTATCAATGGTTTAATAAGGAGGTCAGCCAAGATTTTGCACAGTTGACAGGTTATCAGGGAAAGATTACGCTCGAAAACACTGCAATTGCGCGTGGCATGAGTGCTCAGTTATTTAATTGGGACGAGGTGGAAAATGGCAAAACGTTTGCGTACTTAACTGTGTCCGCAGGAATTGCATGTCCTCTTTTCTTAAACACATCCAGTTACCGTGGTTCTGTGGTGGAGGCGGGTGAAGCAGGGCATATGGTGATTGATCCGCGCGGGCGTCTTTGTACTTGTGGGAATCGTGGATGCGTAGAAGCATATGCGAGTGAATATGCGATTATCAATGATTGTAAGAGACAGATGGAGCAAGGTAAAGCGACTCTTCTACAAGAGATCTGCGCCAATAAAAAAGAACCAGATATTGCGGATATTGTGCGCGCACAAGAAGCCGGAGACAAAGAGGTCTGTCAGATTGTAGAGGAAGCAATTTGCATGTTGGGCATTGCAGTGACCAATATTATTAATTTCACTATGCCAGATATCATGCTAATCGATTGCCAGTTGTTCAAAAATGAACAAAATAGACAACGATTGCTCGCACAGACACAGAGTAGTTTGCACAACCCAATATATTTTCAATATTTTAAGACAATGATTTTTTTTGTGGAGTCCGATCAGTTTGTAGGGGCATTGGGCGCGGCTGCCGTGGCGATTGATGAGAAATTAGAAATTGTAATATAATCTGTCCACCAAAGATAAATGGTAAACAATAGTTGCTATAGATTAGTGTGTCAATGACAGTCGAGTCGTTTATCAGTAAAAAGATATGTTTAAATTATATGTAGTGATAAAAAACAGCAGACCACCATCTGCTGTTTTTTTATGCACATGGACGCTCAGAGGAAGGATGTCAGCGAAGCTGACGAGCGTCCAGCGCAGCAAGAAGGAGAAGAAGGTCGCTCTCCTTCTTGT